>NZ_DAOQZV010000015.1:0-25812 GCF_035343835.1 Nostocoides sp.
TCACTGGCTGAGCAAGAACAACTAGCTATTGCTAGATGATCGTTGTCAACCAAAAGGATTTCGTACGAGATGAAACGACCCGATCGCTAATGCGATCTATCGGTTCGCCTCGTGACGAGGTTATTGGCATCGATTTTTGACACGCTGTTGAGTTCTCAAGGTTCGGACGCGCACCACCGATCACCGATCTTTTCGATCAATGCTCGTTTGGGGCAACCGTTCAAGCTTACCGCACCCATGCTTGGGCGTCAACTTCGTGATCCGCTCGACGGCGGCCGTTGTTGATGCGCTTGGATCTGCGCGGTGGTCTTACTCTAACAGTCTGTTGGGACTGTTCCAAACCGGTGTTCCGGCCTGCTTCGCCGGCGTGCCGCACCTTGCGGTTCGGGTGCATCCGGCTGTGGGAGTCAGTTTGGCCTGCGGGACCGGCCGGCTTCGTCAGGAGTATCGCTCCTGCGGTGGCGTCCGTTCCTCCCTTGCGGGCTGACCTGGAAAACATTACGGGGCTTCCGCCGATCTTGCAAAATCGGCGTCGCATCCCGGGCGTGTCGCACGCCTGTTCGAGGGGTGCACCGGGGGCCGCTGGAACGTCATACGTGCTGATCAGAGTGCTGCGGCTCGCCCCGCGGCAAGCGACTTCCGGCCGCGACGAAGGATCGTTACCAGGCCGGCCAGGAGGTCGGCCTCCGCCAGCACGGCATCGGCATCGGTCACTTTGACGCCATTGACCGACGCACCGCCCTCAGCGATGGCCCGGCGCGCGGCATTGCGCGAGTCGACCAGGCCGACGCTCACCAACGCATCGACCACGGACATGCCCGCGTGGACCTCGCCGCCGGGCAGCTCCGCCGTCGCATCCACGAGCGTGGCCGCGTCCAGGGCGCGCAGATCCCCCTTGCCGAAGAGAGCTTCTGACGCCGCGACCACCGCCTGACGAGCGGGATCACCGTGCACCAGGGTCACGATGTCCGCCGCGAGGGCCTTCTGGGCCGCACGTCGGAAAGGCTCCTCCCGTGCGGCGCGCTCGAGCTCCTCGATCTCGGGCTGCGACCGGTCGGTGAAGAAGCGCAGCAGGGCGCCGACACTGGCATCGTCGACATTGAGGAAGTACTGGTAGAAGGCGTACGCGCTGGTCATATCGGCCGACAGCCAAATGGCATTGCCCTCCGACTTGCCGTACTTGACCCCGGCGGCGTCCGTCAGTAGTGGCGTCGCGAGCGCGTGGACCGAGACGCCCTCGACCTTGTGGACCAAGTCCACGCCCGCGGTGATATTGCCCCACTGGTCCGATCCCCCCGTCTGCAGCACACACCCGTGCGTCCGGTAGAGCTCGAGGTAGTCCAACGCCTGCAGCAGCTGGTAGCTGAATTCGGTGTAGGAGATCCCTTCTTGGCTCTCGAGCCGGCGGGCCACGGCCTCCTTCTTGACCATCTGGTTGACGCGGAAGTGTTTGCCGACCTCGCGCAGGAAGTCCAGAGCGGACATCGGACCGAACCAGTCGAGGTTGTCGACCAGCATCGCCGGGTGGGCGACACCCGTCGTGCCGTCGAAGTCGAGAAAGGGCCGTACCAGAGCCTTGATCCGGGCGACATTTGCCGCCGTCTGCTCCCTGGTCTTCAGCACCCGCTCGGAGGTTGGCTTCGGATCGCCGATCAGCCCGGTCGACCCGCCGACCAGGCAGATGACCCGGTGCCCGGCGAGTTGGAAGCGTCGCAACACGACGAGTTGGACGAAGTTGCCGAAGTGCAGTGAGGGCGCCGTCGGATCGAAACCGCAATACAAGGTGATCGGCCCGTTCTCGATCGCCTCTCGCAGCGCGGACTCGTCGGTGGACAGGGCCACCGATCCGCGCCACTGCAGCTCGTCGAGGACGTTGCTCACGGGATACCTCACCTCTTGTCGTCGGCCGGCGTCCTTGGTCGGTATGCCGCGTCCGTGCTCAGCCTGCCACGTCGCTGTGGCCGCGCCCTACCAGGTTTCGCTGCTCGAACCGGCGCGCCATTCGTGCCCCAGGATCGCGTTGGTGTAGCCGCGATGTTGTCGGCGAAGCAGCCGGCCGTGACCCGGTGCAGCCCGAGGTCCTCGAACGCCAGCGCGAGCAGGGCCGCGCCGATCTCGGTGCTCAACCCGCGCCCGTGTACGGCGGGACCGAGCAGGTAGCCGATCGAGCCTTCGGCGTCAGATCGGCGTCGGTGGGTGGGCGTATCACCAGCCGCTCGGTGCGCCGGGGCCAGAGGTCTGCTCGCGTCACCGCGCAAGCCAACCAATGCGCGAGGATGAGCGCAACGCAGGATCGGGCAAACGGCATACTCGGCGCTTGTGAGCGAACTGCGAGCGCGTGCCGACCACGCCGACTTCATCGCCGGCCTGCCGAAGGCCGAACTCCACGTCCACCACGTCGGGTCGGCGCGGCCGGAGACGGTCGCCGCCCTCGCGGCCCGGCACCCAGACGCAGGCGTGCCGACGGAGCTGGACGCGCTGCGCGAGTTCTTCACCTTCACCGATTTCGGTCACTTCATCGAGGTCTATCTGGCGGTCGTCGACCTGCTGCGGACCCCGGAGGACATCAGGTTGCTCACATATGAGGTCATCGAAGGCCTTGCGGCACAACGGGTTCGGTATGCCGAACTGACGATGACGCCTTATACCTCGGTGATCCGTGGCATCCCGATCGAGGCGTACACCGAGGCGATCGAGGATGCACGCATGGCTGCCGAACGCGACCACGGCGTCGCCGTGCGCTGGATCTACGACATCCCCGGCGAATCCGGTGTCCCGGCGGCCGACGCGACGCTCAGGTATGCCGTCGACCACGCCCCCGATGCCCTCGTCGCCTTCGGCTTGGGCGGGCCGGAGATCGGTGTGCCCCGAGCCCAGTTCGCGCCTCACTTCCAGCGCGCCCGAGCCGCGGGCCTGCACTCGGTGCCCCACGCGGGCGAGTCGAGCGGGCCGGAGACGATCTGGTCGGCGATCCGCGACCTCGGCGCGGAGCGGATCGGTCACGGTATCCGCGCGATCGACGATCCGGCGCTCGTCGCCCACCTGGCGGAGCGCCGCATCCCTCTGGAGATCTCGCCGACCTCGAATCTCGCCACCCGGGTCGTCAAAAACATCGAGGACCACCCCATCAAAGCGCTGCGTGACGCAGGGGTCGTGGTGACCGTCAACAGTGACGACCCGCCGATGTTCGGGACCACGCTTGGCCGCGAATACGCGCTGGCGGCCGAGCTGCTGGATCTCGACGAGACCGGCCTGCGCGATCTGGCGGCGGCGGCCGTCGACGCGAGCTTCGCCCCGCACGACGTCAAGACGCGCCTTCGGGCGGACATCGCCGGCTACGTCCCCGCGTGACCGCTCACGGGATGGATCCCCGGACGACGGTCGCCCTCACTTCCTGGCCAGCGCCTGCCCGAGCGGGTGACGCCGGGGCGATAGGTGGAGACGGTGGGTTCACCGTCGAGCCAGAAGCGCCAGGGGTATCTCGCTCCGTCGCCGCCCGGACCACTAACGCCGACCCGCGGTCCAGTGCGGATCTGTTGCGGGACAATGGAGTTCGACGCTGCCCGCACGATCAGGTCGATGGGCTCGACCGGCATGGCCGGGGCACGCAGCACCGGCCGGCAGAAGTCCCGGCCGGTGTCGCCGCCGTCGAGCGCCAGGGTCGTGGCCAGTCGGGCCGGTCCCCGGCACCAGTCCCGCGGGGCAATGCCGGGGCGCCGCTGGGCGGCAACATCGAGGCCGTCGACGACCTCGCCGGCCCGGATGAGCACCGCCTGGGCGAGATCGACGGGCCCGGTGACCAGGCACAACATCCAGTGCATGCCATAGGTGAAGTAGACATAGGTGAAGCCGGCCGGGCCGAACATCGGCTCCGTCCGTGGCGTCCGGCCGCGGAAGGCGTGCGAACCCGGGTCGTGGAGGTAGCCGGCATACGCCTCGGTCTCGGTCACGCGGACGGTGACGCCCGCGTGGGTGATGGTGCACCCGATCAGATCGGGGGCGACCTGCAGGACTTCGCGGGCGAAGAATCGGCGCGGCAGGCGGGGCGGGCGCGGCATACGGGACAGTCTGCGCGACGCGAGCGGCCCAATAGGCTCGCAGCATGTCGATCACCCTGCGTCGTGCGCACACCGACGATGTCGATCGGATCGGCCACCACCGGGATTCGATGTTTCGCGAGATGGGAATCAGCGAGGACGTGGTCGCTGCGGCGAGCGCGCCCGCGCGCGATTGGCTCGCTTCGGCGCTCGCGGACGGCCGGTATGTCGGCGTGCTCGCGCACGAGAAAGGCGCCGTCGTGGGCGGGGTCGGCGTGCTGTGGCTGGACCTGCCGCCGAACATGCACACGACCGTTCCCCGGCGCGGCTATCTGCTCAATATGTATATCGAGCCGAGCCACCGGCGGCGGGGCCTGGCCCGCCGGCTGATCGAGGAGTCGCTGGCCGTATGCCGTGCCTCCGGCGTCGACTCCGTCTCCCTGCACGCCTCGGACGCCGGGCGGCCGCTCTACGAGGCGCTCGGGTTCACGGCGACGACAGAGATGCGGATCTCGCTGCCCTGATGGCTCAACCGGCGGTGGTGGCCCAGGCTCTGGCGATCCCGGCTGCGGTGCGCGCGGCGTCGAGTTGCTCGGCCACCTGCGCCGGGGCCGTGCCGCCCTTGGCGTCGCGCGAGGCCAGCGACCCGGCCACGCTGAGCACGCTCCGCACGTCGGGCGTGAGCGCCGGGCTGATGGCCGCCAGTTCCGAGTCACTCAGCTCCCACAGCTCGATGCCGCGCTCCTCGCAGGCCCGGACACAGGCGCCGGCCACCTCGTGCGCGATGCGGAAGGGCACGCCACTGCGCACCAACCACTCGGCGATATCGGTCGCCAGCGAGAATCCTTGCGGGGCAAGAGATTCGAGTCGGTCAGTGTCGAACACCATGGTCGCCACCATCCCCGAGAAGGCCGGCAGCAGCACCTCCAGGGTGTCGACAGCGTCGAAGACGGGCTCCTTGTCCTCCTGCAGATCGCGGTTGTAGGCCAGCGGCAGACCCTTGAGCGTCGCCAGCAGGCCGGACAGATCGCCGATCAGCCGGCCGGCCTTGCCGCGGGCCAACTCCGCGACATCGGGATTCTTTTTCTGCGGCATGATGCTCGACCCCGTCGAATAGGCATCGTCGAGGCGGACAAACCCGAATTCCTTTGTCGCCCAGAGAATCACCTCTTCCGCGTGCCGAGAGATGTCGACGGCGATCATCGCGGCGACGAAGGCGAACTCCGCGACGAAGTCCCGCGCCGCCGTGCCGTCGATGGAGTTGTCGACGGCCGCGGCGAAGCCCAGATCGGCGGCCACGGCCTCGGGATTGAGCCCCAGCGAAGAGCCCGCGAGAGCACCCGACCCATAGGGCGAGACCGCCGCCCGCCGGTCCCAGTCGCGAAGCCGATCGACATCGCGCAGCAGCGCCCACGCATGGGCGAGCAGGTGATGCGAGAGCAGCACCGGCTGCGCGTGCTGCAGGTGGGTCCGGCCGGGCATGGCCACGCCAAGGTGCCGATCCGCCTGCGCCACAAGAGCATCCACTACGTCCAGGACAAGGGCGGCCACGACGCGGGCATGGTCACGCAGATACATCCGCAAGAGCGTCGCGATCTGGTCGTTGCGCGACCGGCCGGCCCGCAGCCGCCCGCCGACCTCGGCGCCGACCCGCTCGATCAGGCCCCGTTCCAGCGCGGTGTGCACGTCCTCGTCGTTTTCGGCGGCGACGAAGATGCCGGCGACCACATCGGCGTCGAGGCGCTCGAGGCCGTCGAGCATCGCCACCAGGGTCGCCTCGTCGAGTAACCCGGCCCGGTGTAGAACCCGAGCGTGGGCTCGGGATCCGGCGATGTCGTAGCGCGCGAGCCGCCAGTCGAAGTGCGTCGATTTGGACAGTGCGGCAAGGGCATCCGCCGGGCCACCGGCAAATCGTCCGCCCCAGAGACTGACGCGTTCGGTGGTGGGCTCGGTGCTCACGCATTGTCCTTCCGGGAGGTGACGAGCAACCGGCGCGCGAGGGCGTGGCCGGCCTCCTCGCCGCAGGTGATGATCATGATCGTGTCGTCACCGGCGATGGTGCCGAGGACGTCGGGCAACTGCCCGTGGTCGATGGCCGAGGCCAGGAAGCTTGCGGCGCCCGGTGGGGTGCGCAGGACGACCAGGTTGGCGGAAACAGCGGCAGAGACAAGGAGTTCCTGGCAGCGCTGGCGCAACCGGCCTTCGACCTCGGCGGGATCCGCTGCGGGTCGGGCGGTGCGGTCACCGCCCTCGCCGGGCACGGCATACACCAAGTCGGTCCCGACGCGCACGCGTTCGGCACCGATCTCCTTGAGGTCCCGGGACAGCGTCGCCTGCGTGACCTCGATGCCCTCTGCCGCAAGGATTTCCACGAGCTCGAACTGCGAGCGGATGAGGCGCTCACCGACGAGTTCGATGATCCGCTGCTGTCGTCCGGCCCGCGACGGCGAGACCGTCACGGTGTCACCGCGTCGGCGCTCGCGTGCTGCAGGAGGAAGGACAACACGGCCTTCTGCGCGTGCAAGCGGTTCTCGGCCTCGTCCCAGACGACCGACTGCGGCCCGTCGATCACCTCGGCGCTCACCTCGAAGCCGCGATAGGCCGGCAGGCAGTGCAAGAAGATCGCAGCCGGGTCGGCCACGCCCATCACCTCGGGGGTGACCCGGAACTTCTCGAAGGGCGAGCCGATCCCCTGCCGCTCCCCCTTCTCGGCTTCCATCCCCATCGATACCCACGTGTCCGTGACGACGACGTCGGCGCCGTATGCCGCGGCATACGGATCCTCTGTCAGCATCACCGAACCACCGGTCGGTGCAGCGATTTCCGTTGCCCGAGAAAGAATCTCGGCCTTCGGCTGATGGGTCGGCGGGGTGGCGACACGGACGTGAAGGCCGGCGGTCGCCCCGCCGACGAGATAGGAGTGCGCCATATTGTTCGCGCCGTCGCCGAGATAGGCCATCGTCAGACCGGCGAGCCGGCCCTTGTGTTCGCTGATGGTCAACAGATCGGCGAGGATCTGGCACGGATGGTAGTCATCGGTGAGCGCGTTGACGACGGGGACGCCGGCGTGCGCCGCCATCTCCGCGATGCGCTCCTGGCCGAACGTGCGCCACACGACGGCCACCGACTGACGGCCCAGGACCCTGGCGACATCGGCGATCGACTCGCGCACCCCCACCTGGGCGAGGTTGCCGTCGATGATCATCGGGTGACCACCCAGATGGGCGATCGCCCCGGTGAACGAGGCCTGGGTCCGCAGCGTCGGCTTGTCGAAAAGCACGGCTACAACCTGCGGTCCGGCGAGGGCCGTGTCGCCAAAGGGGTCGGCCTTCATCGCCGCGGCGCGGGCCAGCACCTCAGCCTGCTCGGCCGGACTCAGGTCGTCGTCCTTGAGGAAGTGGCGGACGGTCATGACATCTCCTCGATAGCTCGGTCGGCGATCGGCCCCAGGGCCGAGACGAAGGCGTCCACCTCCGGCCGGCCGATGATCAGCGGTGGCGCCAACCGGATCGCGTCGGGGGCGACCGGATTGATGATGAAGCCCGCATCGCGCGCCTGTGTGGCGACCGCGGCGGCGATCGGGCGCTCGAAGGTGACAGCGCGGAGCAGACCGCGACCGCGGGTGCCGCTGATGGCCGGATGCCGCAATGCGGCAACGGCTTCGGCAAAGTAGTGGCCCATGGCGGTGGCATTGGCCAGCAGGCCGTCCCGCTCGATGGTGTCGAGCACCGCCAGGGCGGCTGCGGCGGCGAGCGGGTTGCCGCCGAAGGTCGAGCCGTGCATGCCGGGCTCCAGCATCGCGGAGACCTCGGGCCCGAAGGTCACCAGGGCGCCGATCGGCACCCCGCCACCGAGGCCTTTGGCCAGGGTCATCGCGTCCGGCCCGATGCCGGCGGCCTGGAAGGCGAACCAGTCACCGGTGCGCCCGACCCCCGTCTGCACCTCGTCGACGATCATGAGTGCGCCGTGGCGACGCGTGAGTTCGCGCACGCCGGCCAGATATCCCGGGTGCGGCTCGATCACGCCGGCCTCGCCCTGGATCGGTTCCAGGACAACGGCTCCCACGTCGGGGCCGAGCGCGGCCTCCAGAGCGTCGAGGTCGTCATACGGGATGTGTCGCACGCCCGGCAGCAGCGGCTCGAAGGGTTCCCGGTACGCGGCTTTCGCGGTGAGCGCGAGGGCGCCGGTGCTGCGGCCGTGGAAGGCGCCAGCCATGGCGAGGATCCCGGGCCGGCCGGTGCGGCGTGCGAGTTTGATCGCTGCCTCGAGCGATTCGGCGCCGGAGTTGGTGAGGAAGACCCGGGAGCCGGCCGGCGCCTCGGCGAGACTCAGCAGTCGCTCGGCGAGCTCGATCTGGGCGCGGCTGGTGAAGAAGTTGGAGATGTGGATCTGGCTGGCGACCTGTTTCGAGACGGCGGCGACCAACTCGGGGTGGTTGTGGCCCAGCGCACTGACAGCGATTCCCCCGAGCAGGTCCAGGTAGCGCACGCCGTCGACATCCCAGACGTAACAGCCCTCGCCGCGGTCGAGCACGAGGGCCGGGCGGCCGAACACGCCGAGCAGGGCCTCGGCATACCGGTTCAGCAGGTCGTTAGTCGCGGTCACGTCAGGAGACTCCTTGGCTGGCAACGGAATCCGGCACGATCATGGTGCCGATCCCCGCGCTGGTGAACACTTCGAGCAGCAGCGAGTGGGGTTGGCGCCCGTCGATCACGTGCGCCTGGGGGATACCCTGCTCGACGGCCTGGCAGCAGGCCTCGAGCTTGGGGATCATGCCCTCGTCCACTCGGGTGAGCAGGTCGCGTGCCCCGCTGAGCGAGATCTGCGACAGCAGGCTGTCGCGATCCGGCCAGTCGGCATAGACCCCCTCGACGTCGGTGAGGATGACCAGCTTGCGGGCGCCGAGTGCGACAGCCAGCGCAGCTGCGGCCGTGTCGGCGTTGACATTGAGGACCTGTCCGTCGCCGTCCAGATCGGGCGCGACGGTGGAGACGACTGGCACCCGGCCGGCCGCCAGCAAGTCCTCGACGGCCGACGGGTCGACCTGGATGACCTCCCCCACCAGGCCGATGTCCTCTTCCACCCCGTCGATGACCACGCCGCGACGCCGGGCCCCGAAGAGCGCCCCGTCCTCGCCGGACAGCCCAACCGCCATCGGCCCGTGCTGGTTGATCAGGGCGACGAGCTCACGACCGACCTGACCAGTCAGAACCATGCGGACCACGTCCATGACCTCCGGGGTCGTGACGCGCAGGCCACCCTTGAACTCACTCCTCATGCCCAGGCGAGTGAGCATGGCCTTGATCTGCGGCCCACCCCCGTGCACGACGACGACGCGCAGCCCGGCTAGCCGCAGGAAGGCGATGTCCTGGGCGAAGGCCACCTGCAACTCCCGCTCGGTCATCGCGTTGCCGCCGTACTTGACGACGACGAGCGCGTCGCGGAAGCGCTCGAGCCACGGCAGCGCCTCGACAAGCGTGGCCGCCTTGTCGTGGGCGGCACGCACAGTGGCAGCGTCGGCGGGACGGCGCACCGCGGATTCCGAAAACATGGGGTGGGTCGCCGATCAGGTGCTGTAGGCGGAGTTCTCATGGACATAGTCGTGCGTCAGGTCGTTGGTCCAGACCGTGGCCGCCTGCTCCCCCGCGTGCAGGTCGAGAATGATCTGCACGTCGCGCGGCGCGAGGTCGACCAAGGCGCGGTCGTCGCCGACGCCACCGGAACGGCATACGGTCACGCCATTGATCGCGACGTCGATGGCGTCCGGTTCGAAGGCCGCCGACGTGGTGCCGACCGCCGCGAGGATGCGGCCCCAGTTGGGATCGCGACCGAAGATCGCGCACTTGAAAAGGTTGTTGCGCGCGATGGCCCGGGCGACGTCAAGCGCATCGGATTCCGTTGCCGCAGAGCGCACATCGATCCGGATGTCGTGCGCGGCTCCCTCCGCGTCCCGCACCAATTGCATGGCCAGATCCGCGCAGACCTCGGTCAGGGCCCGCTCGATCGCGTGGTCCGGCACGGGGATCTCGGAGGCACCAGAGGCTAGGACGACCACGGTGTCATTGGTCGACATGCAGCCGTCGGAGTCCACCCGGTCGAAGGTCAGGGAGGTTGCCCGTCGTAGCGCCGTCGCCAGGACGCCGGCGTCGACGACGGCGTCGGTCGTGAGGACGACGAGCATCGTCGCCAATCCCGGGGCCAGCATGCCGGCCCCCTTGGCCATGCCGCCGACGCTCCAGCCGCTCGCGTCATAGGAACTGGTCTTGGGGACGGTATCGGTGGTCATGATGGCGGTCGCGGCGTCCGCGCCGCCCGTGTTCGAAAGCTCGGCTGCCGCGGCGTCGATGCCGGCGAGCAGCAGGTCCATCGGCAGCCGCTCACCGATCAGGCCGGTGGAGCAGACGACCACATCGCCGGCCGAGATGCCGAGCTCGGCGGCCACCCGCTCGGCGGTCGCGTGGGTGTCTTGGAAGCCACCGGCACCCGTGCAGGCATTGGCGCCGCCCGAGTTGAGCACGACCGCGTCGGCCCGGCCGTCGGCCAGGACCTGCCGGGACCACAAGACCGGGGCGGCCTGCACCCGGTTCGACGTGAAGACGGCCGCGGCCACGTGATCGGGCCCGTCGTTGACGACCAGCGCCAGGTCGGGCCGGCCGCTGGCCTTGAGGCCGGCAGTGACTCCGGCGGCGCGGAAGCCGGCGGGATGAGTGACGGACATCGGATCTCCTTCGGGGCTTTCAGGGCGCCACGCCGACGAGGGAGAGTCCGGTCAGCTCCGGCAGCCCCAGGGCGAGGTTCATGCACTGCACGGCCGCACCGGCTGTGCCCTTCGTCAGATTGTCCACCGCGGCGATGCAGATCGCCCGCCCGATCCGAGTGTCGACTGCTACCTGGACGTGGACGGCGTTGGCGCCGAGCACATCGCTGGTGCGCGGCCAGGAACCTGGCGGCAGCAGGGTGACGCAGGGTTCGCCGGCATACGCCCGTTCCCAGTGGGCCCGGATGCCGTCGGGATCCGTCCCCGGGACCAGCCGCGCCGTGCACGTGGCCAGGATGCCGCGCGCCATCGGCGCGAGGGTGGGGGTGAAGGACAGACTCACGGGCCCCCCCGCGGCCCAGGACAGGTTCTGCTCCATTTCCGGCGTATGCCGATGGCCTCCCCCGACGCCATAGGGCGACATCGCGCCCATCACCTCCGCCCCCAGGAGGTGCGGTTTGAGGGACTTGCCGGCGCCGGATGTCCCGGACGCGGCGACGACGACGATGTCATCGCGTTGGAGGACACCGGCTTTCAGGCCCGGCGCCAGGGCCAGGCTGACGGCGGTCGGGTAACACCCCGGCACCGCGATCCGGTGCGCTCCGGCGAGGGCAGCGCGTTGCTCGCCCTCGGCGAGCGGGAGTTCCGGTAGGCCGTAAGGCCAGGAGCCGGCATACGGGGTGTCGTAGAAGGTGGTCCAGGCCTCGGCGCGCTCGAGCCGGAAGTCCGCACCGCAGTCGATGACGGTCACGTCCGCCGGGAGCTGAGCGGCCAACGCCGCACTGTGCCCGTGCGGCAGGGCGAGGAAGACGACATCGTGCCCGGCCAGCACGTCGGTGGTCGTCTCCTGCAAGGGGGTGTCGGCGATGGGCGTCAGGTGCGGATGGATCGCCCCGAGTCGCTGCCCGGCGTTGCTGCTTGCCGTGAGGGCGCCGAGGGTGACCTCGGGGTGGCCGAGCAGGAGGCGGATGAGTTCGCCACCGGCATACCCGCTGGCCCCGGCGACGGCAACGCTGATCACATTGCATGACTATACCGGATTCGGCAACTTCATGCACTTTGGTTGAGACCCCGCGACTCAGCACAGGCTAGGTGACCTCCAGCAGGGTAGACCCTGTCCGACGTCACCTAAACCCTGCTAGCAGAGTTTAGGTCCGGGGGGTCAGCGGTCCTCAGACCCGTTGCTCGGCGCCCACGGCCGAACGCGCGGCGGCGACTGCGGCGTCGCGGAGGGCGCTGACCTGATCGGTGGTCAGGGTGCGGTCGGGTGCGCGGAAGGCCAGGCGGTAAGCGAGCGACTTCTTGCCGTCCCCGGCCTGGGCACCGCGGTAGATGTCGAACAGGCTCACCGATTCCAGCAGCTCCCCCGCCCCCGCGCGCACCGCAGCTTCGACGCCGGCGGCCGGCGTGGACTCGGTGACGACCAGCGCGATGTCGGTGTAGGCAACCGGTGAGGTGACGAGCGTCCGCGCGGTTGCCCGGCTCTCGCTGGCAGCGATGAGCACATCGACGTCGACTTCGGCGGCGACCGTCCGGGCAGGCAGCCCGAGGGCAGCCGTAACCTTGGGATGCAGTTCACCGGCGTGCCCGATCAGGCTGCCGTCGGCAAGCGTGAACTGGGCACACCGGCCCGGGTGGAAGGGCATTGGGTCGGCCGCGGTGATCTCGGCACGGACGCTCAGGGCGTCGAGCACGCTGGTCACCAGGGCGATGACGTCACCGGTGTCCGCGGGGCGGCCGTCGCCCCACCAGCCCGAGCGCTCCCGCTCCCCGGCCAGGACGATCCCGAGGTGACGCGGCTGGGCGGGCACGGCTGCCCGGATCGCGGCGAGCGTCTCGGCGTCGGGGTGCACGCCGACGTCCTCGGTGGGCGCCGACTGTTGTGGCGCGTCGAGGGCGGCGACCAGGCCGAGCTCGAAGAGCCCGACATCCTTGCTGCCCCGGGCCACATTGCGCAGAACCGCGTCGACCATGGTCGAGAGCACGCTGATCCGGAAGAGCGGCTGCTCGTCGGAGAGCGGGTTGGCGATGGCGACCGTTCGTGCCCGCGCCTGCGTCGCGTCCCATCCCATTGCCGTATGCCGTGCGTCACCGACGAAGGGTGCGCCCCAGATCTCGTGGAGGCCTTGTGCCGCGAGCACATCCGCGATGATGCGCCGCGTGCGCTGACCGTGGGTCAACCCGCGCCCGCCGGGCGGAGTCGGCAGCACCGACGGGATCTTGTCGTAGCCGTCGATCCGGGCGACCTCCTCGACCAGATCGGGAGCGGTCAACAGATCGGGGCGCCAGGACGGCGGGCTGACCCGAAGCGTCGCCTCGCCCGCGCCGTTGACGGTGCAGCCGAGTTCGGTAAGGATGCGGCGAACGTCGGATGCGGCATACGGGGCACCGACGAGCCGGCTCGGGTAGTCGGCATCGAGCGGGATGACGGGAGCGACCCACTCCTGCTCGATCGTGTCGGTGACCGCGGGATCGACCGTGCCACCGCCGTAGTGGACAAGGAGTTGCACCGCGAGTTCCGCGGCCGCGGGCGCGAGGAGCGGGTCCACGCCACGCTCGAAGCGGCGCGAGGCCTCCGAGGGCAGCTTGTGCCGGCGCGCGGAACGCGCGATCGTCACCGCGTCGAAGTGCGCGGCCTCGATCAGGACATCGGTCGTGGTGGCGGAGATCTCGGTGGACTCCCCACCCATCACACCGGCGATGGCGATGGGGGTCTCGCCGCCGTCGGTGATCACCAGGTCCTGCGGGTCCAGAGCGCGGTCGGCGCCGTCGAGCGTCGTCATCCGCTCCCCCGCACGCGCGCGGCGCACGACGATCGATTCGCCGAGCCGGTGCAGATCGAAGGCGTGCAAGGGCTGGCCGAGGCCGAGCATGACGTAATTGGTGACGTCCACGGGCAGCGAGATGGGACGCATGCCGGCCTCGGTGAGCCGGGTCTTGATCCAGCCCGGCGTGGGCGCCGAGACGTCGAGGCCGCGGACGATCCGCGCGACATATCGGCTGCATCCGGCGCGCCCGCGGATCGGGTCGTCGTCGACGAGACGGACGCGATAGCCGTCGGCGGTCGGTGCGGGGGCGGCCGCGGCGAGGGCCGAAGCCGGATCGACATAGGCGGCGCCGGTGGCGTGACCGTACTCGCGCGCGATGCCGCGAATCGAGAAGCAGTAGCCGCGATCCGGCGTGACATTGACCTCGACGGTCTCGCGGTCCAGGCCGAGGATCGGCAGCACGTCGGCGCCGGGGATCAGCCGGGCCAGGGTCTCGGAGTCGCCGGCGAAGCGCCGCGTCAGCACGATGATCCCGTCGTGATCCTCGCCGAGGCCGAGCTCACGCTCGGAGCAGATCATGCCGGCCGAGAGGTGCCCATAGGTCTTGCGCGCGGTGACCGTGAGCGGGCCCTGGGCAGTAGGCAGCACGCCACCGGGCAGGATCACCGGGACCAGGTCGCCGGCCTCGAAGTTGTGGGCCCCGCAGACGACCCACTGGGGCTCGCCCGTGCCATTGGCCTCGCCGACGTCGATCGAGCACCAGTTGATGGTCTTGCCATTCTTCTGCGGCTCGGGCTCGCGGGTGAGCACCCGGCCGACGACGACCGGGCCCTGCACCTCGCTGGCATACAGGCCCTCCTCCTCCAGGCCGACCTTGACCAGAGCAGCAGCGATCTCGACGCCGGTGGATTCCGCTGGGACAGCGACATATTCGCGCAGCCAGTCGACGGGGACACGCATCAGATCTCCATCCCGAACTGTGCGTCGAAGCGCACGTCACCTTCGATCATGTCTCGCATGTCCGAGACGCCGTAGCGGAACATCAGCGCCCGGTCGATGCCCATCCCGAAGGCGAACCCGGAGTAGCGTTCGGGGTCGACACCGCAGGCACGCAGCACCTTGTGGTTGACCATGCCGCAGCCGCCCCACTCGATCCAGCCGGTCCCCTTGCAGGTGCGGCAGGCCGGGTCGGCGCCGCGGCAGACGAAGCAGCGCAGGTCCATCTCGGCGCTCGGCTCCGTGAACGGGAAGAACGACGGCCGCAGGCGGGTCGTGATGCCCTCCCCGAAGAGTTCGGCGGCGAGCCGATCCAGCGTGCCCTTGAGGTTGGCCATGGTGATGCCCTCGTCCACCGCGAGTCCTTCGACCTGATGGAAGGCCGGCATGTGCGTGGCGTCGAGTTCGTCGGTGCGGAAGACGCGGCCCAGGCAGGCGACATACAGCGGCACACCGCGATCGAGCATCGCGCGCGCCTGCACGGGGGAGGTATGGGTGCGCAACACCAGTCCGCCGTCCGGCGGCTCGATGTAGAAGGTGTCCTGCATCTGGCGCGCGGGATGGTCGACATCGAAACCGAGCGCGTCGAAGTTGAACCATTCCGCCTCGATCTCCGGGCCTTCGGCGATCTCCCAGCCCATGCCGACGAAAATGTCGGCGATCCGCTGCCCCATCAACTCGATCGGGTGCCGGCGGCCGAGCGGCCGACGACCGGTCGGCAAGGTGACGTCGATGGCCTCCTCGATGAGGATGCGGGCGTCGCGGTCGGCTTCGAGCTCGGCCTGGCGGGCGGCATACGCGGCGTTGACCTGGCCTTTGGCCTGCCCGACACGCTTGCCGGCTTCGGCCTTGGCGCTCGGTGGCAGAGCGCCGATCTCGCGGTTGGCGAGGGCCAGTGGCGACTTGTCGCCGAGGTGGGCGAGCTTGGCGGCCTTGAGGTCGGCAAGCGTCGACGCGGCCGTTGCGGCCGCCAGGGCGGCAGTGACCGCGGCCTCGACCGCTTCGGGCGCCAGGGCGGCGACCTCGACGGGGTCGTAGTTGCTATTGGGTCCGGACATGGCTCACTTCACGCGCGTTGGAGGCTTCGGCGCCCGAGTCTACGTAACGCGGCGCGCGGGGCCGACCGAGTTTCACCTGCCTAGGGTGCCGTCCGCAGGCCGATCGCCCGCGCGCCGGCACATTGACGGTGACGTCAGGAACCGAAACTCGGGCGCAGCGGGTAGGGGGCGACGCCGCCGGGGCCGACCTTTTGGCCGAGCACCTGATGCAACTGGATCTCGCCCCGCTCGAAGCCGAGCGAACTCCCGGAGAGGTAGAGCCCCCAGATGCGGGCGGTCCCCGGGCCGGCCTCGGCAACCGCCGCCTCCCAGTTGGCCGACAGATTGCGGGCCCATTCCCGGCACGTGCGGGCGTAGTGCTCGCGCAGGTCCTCCGCGTGCCGCATCTCGAAGCCCTGATCGGCCATCGCGCCGATGATCGTGCCAACCGGGGCGAGCTCGCCATCGGGGAAGACATACCGGTTGATGAAGCCCCCCTTGGTGATCTGCCCCCAGGCGGTATTCGGCGAGGTGATGCAGTGGTTGAGCAGCAGGCCCCCGGAGACCAGCCGTTCGGCGAGGAAGCCGAAATAGGCGGGATAGTTCCTGACCCCGATGTGCTCGGTCAGGCCGATGGAGGAGACCGCCTCGAAGCCGGACTCGGTGACATCGCGGTAGTCGCCGTGCCGGATCTGCGCGAGGTCGCCCAAGCCCTCGCGCTCGATCCACTCCTGGCCGTATGCCGCCTGCTCACCCGAGAGCGTCACCCCCAGCGCGCGTACGCCGTAGTTCTTCACCGCGTGCCGCACCATCCCGCCCCAGCCGCACCCGACATCGAGCAGGCGCATCCCCGGGCGCAGGCCGAGCTTGCGGCAGACCAGGTCGAACTTGAACTCCTGGGCCTGCTCCAAGGTCGCGCCCTGGCTGGGATAGCAGGCGCAGGTGTAAGCCATCGACGGGCCTAGCACCAGCTCGTAGAACCGGTTGCTGACGTCATAGTGGTGGGCGATCGCCCGGGCGTCGCGGGCCTTGGAGTGGCGCACACCCTCGGCGAGCCGCCGCCAACCGGGCGGATTCTCCTGGGCCGGCAACTCCGGCGGCACGAACATCCGCGGCCCGAGGGTGCGCACGATGTCCGCGAGCCGGCGCGGGTCGGGAATCTTGGGCGCGAGCTTGTCCTTGGCCCGGACGAGCAGGTCGTAGGGGTCGCCTTGGTCGATCCCGTCGATGTCCAGATCGCCCTGGACATAGGCGCGGGCCAGCCCGAGCTCGCCCGGGGCCGTCACCAGGTAGCGCAGGCCGCGCTCCGTCTTCAGCTTCAGGACGATGTCGGCGTTGGGGTTGCCGCCGCGCGAGCCGTCATAGGCCGCGAGCGCGAACGGCGCGTCGCTGCCGAAGATCTCGTCGGCGAGTTCACCGATGGTCAAAGTCATCGACGGCCCACCACCTTCGCGTAGAGGTCGGGCAGCCGGCCGTCGGGGTCGTAGAGCTTCTTCACACGGGCATACTCCTCACCGCCATAGAGCGAACGAAAGTTTTCGGGGTCGTAATAGGCATCGGAATAGAGGGACTTGTGGCCGTCCAACGCGCTCACCTTGGCCTCGATGGCCCGGTTGACGTCCCCGTCGACGGCGCCGGGCGCGATATCGACCGCGGACCAGAAGCCGATGTTGACATAGTCGCGGCCGGCTTCGATCGGGTAGAGCGGCCACGGCCGCACGCCGTGTTGGCGATCATGAATACGGATGGGGCACAACCAGATCGGCTCGATTGGCACAGTGGCCAGGAACCAGTCCACGAACTCCGCCGTGCGTTCGATCGGCACCTCGATGTCCTGCACGACTCGCTCCTGCGGCAGCGCGCCGCCTCGATGTTGGAGCGCGGCATACCAACCGTGCCGGTTCTCGAAGCGGATGATCCGGCCATAGACGTCGGAGCGCAGATAGCGCCGCGGGACCAACCGGCGCACGAGCGGGTGCTGGACCTTCAGCGCGCGTGAGCACCAGAACCAGTCGGTGTCCCAGCGCCACAGATAGTCGCGGATCGTCAGATAGTCCTCGGTGCGTTCCTGGATGCTGCGATAGAAGATGCGCTGCCCGGTGTAGTCGGAAAGATAGGGCGCGGTGGCGGTGAACGTGCCCAGAACTGCATACGACTCGGTGCGGGTGAAGACCACGCCGTCGACGAAATCGACACTCTCCCCGTCGAATTCGCGGGATTCGAGAACGCGGCCGAGGGTCGCGACGAGTTCGTCGACCGAGTGCGCGCGGATGTGCCGCAGGTGCACGTATGCCGTGACCGCCTCCAGCTCGATGGCCAGCCGCACGCTGTAGCCGAGGGTGCCATAGGAGTTGGGGAAGGCCCGGTAGAGGTCGGCGTGCTCGTTGGTGGCACTTGCGGTGACGATCTCGCCGCTGCCGGTGAGAATGTCGAGATCGCGGACCGATTCGTGAGGCATGCCATTGCGAAAAGAGGAGGACTCGATCCCGAGGCCGGTGACCGCGCCGCCGAGGGTGATCGTCTTCAGCTGCGGCACGACGTGCGGCATCAGTCCGTGGGCGAGAGTTGCGTCGACGAGGTCTTCATAGGTGCACATCCCCTGGACCTGGGCGATCCGGGCCTGCGGGTCGACCTCGATGACGCCCCTGAGCCGGGAGACATCCAAGCCCGCTCTGCCGGTCTCGGTGCGTGGACGGAAGAGATTGGAGGTGCGCTTGGCCAGGCGCACCGGCGCCCCGGGGGGAAGTTCCTGCAGTTGACCGGCCAGGTCGTCCACGGCGCCCCGATGGGCCGCCCACCCGAGCGTCACCTCGTCATTTCGTGCCATCTCACCCTCCCGCCGTCCGACCCTACCCACAGATTCTGGGCATTGCCGCACGTGATCGCGGGTTCGGCCATGCTGTGAGATTTCAGTCGGCGGGCAGAGAGGGCCAGGTTGCGCGCAGGCGCGCGATCGCCGCGTCGAGGTCGCTCCCCAGCCGGCGGGCCGTGGCGGCATACCCGCGGGCCGCATCGTCGAGTTGGTCGCGGGTGGCTGCAGCGGGCTGCCGGCGGGGGGCCTGGACGACCGTGCCGGTGCGCACCCGGCTGGTAACCAGCCCCTGCGCCTCCAACTCTTTGTAGACGCGCGCGATGGTGCCGGGCGCCAGACGCAGATCTCCGGCGAGTTGCCGGATCGGCGGGAGCCGGTGCCCTGCGGGCAGGGTGCCGGCGGTGATCATCGACGCCAGCTGCCGACGCAGTTGCTCGAACGGTGGGACCGGACTGGTCAGGTCGACATCGAGGATCATCCGGCGGGCTCCTCGACCGGTTCCGCGGCGGGCACGCTGGCGTGGGGCACCGGCGTGGCGGTTGTGCCGAGGGCGATGCCCGCGGCAGCGCCGAACACGGCCAGGAAGACACCGAAGCCACCGACATTGGCCAGCGTCCCACCCATGCCGTCGGGGGGGACGTCGACAGTACGCCCGACGAGCGCCAGGAAGGCGGCGCCGATGAAGCTCGCGCACGCGACCGCTCCGCCGCAGAGCAGTTGAAGGCTGCGCGAACGCAGCAGGTCGTCGGCGAGCCGGAGGTCGTCATCCCCGCCCGCCTGCGGACGACGGACGATGCGGCGCCCCGTGACGACGAGGAGCGCGCCGGCCAGCGCGGCGACTCCCAGCACGATCAGGCCGGTCCGACCGATGTCTGATGTCGCAGCCGCCTCCCTATCCGTCGCGACCCGCACCGCGAGCCAGACGCCGGTGCCGAGGGCGATCAGCCCAGACACGAGGGGCCACACGCGCGCGGACCGCGAGACATAGTCGCCGAACCGGCGAGCCGTCAGCGACGCTCCTCGGTGGGCGCCGTTGCCGGCGGTCCCGGCGGCCCGCCACTCGGCGATGATCAGGCCGAGTAACCAGCCACCGAAGAGCACCAGCCATTGGGCCCGAGGGGTGTCCGCGTCGTGGGTGGCACCGAACGGCATACGGACGCCCGCGCCGCTGACGAAGGCGAGGACCAGGCCGGCCCGCCGCCAGAAGCGGCTGCGCGCCAACGCATTCGAAACGTATGGCGCGCTCGTCGCCGTGACCTTGACACCCTGGCGGCGGGTGAAATTCGCCAGCCGGTCGGCCCGGCTTCGGGTCGAGTCACCGAAGATCAGCGCCAGGAAGCTCGCCAGCAAACCGATGAGCAGCACGATGGTGACAATGCGGCCGAATCCTTGACCCATGCCGCCCTCCAGGTCTCGATGTCGCAGCGGTCATAGCGATAAAAGCGCATCCGACGCAATGTATCAATGTGCCATGCCGTTGACACATTCGGGCGACCTCAGCCCCCCGCGCGCTGGGCGGTGGCGGAGGTGTAGAGGCAGATGGTGGCCGCCATGGCCAGGTTGAGCGATTCGGCCCTGCCATAGATCGGGATGGCGACACGCGCGTCGCAGGCGGCGGCGAGTTCGGGCGGCAGCCCCCAGGCCTCATTGCCCATCACCCAGGCGTGCGGCTTGGTCAGATCCACGTCGTGCAGGGTCCGGGCAGCGCCGCCCTCCGTCGCCAGAGTCCGTATGCCGTGTGCCGATAACGCTGCCAAGGTCGCCGACGTGTCCAGCCCGGTGACGACGGGCAGGTGGAAAAGCGAGCCCGCGGTCGAGCGCACGACCTTCGGGGAGGTGATGTCGACGGAGTTGTCGGTCACCAGGACTGCATCGGCACCGGCCGCGTCGGCGCCACGGATCACGGTGCCGGCATTGCCCGGGTCGCGCACCTGGGTCATCAAGACCAGCAATCGCGGGCCGGCGGCCAGGACCGACTCCAGGGTCGGCGGCGCCCACTGGGCGACGGCCAGCATCCCCTGCGGCGCCTGCGCGTCGGCCATCGCCGCCAGCACCGGCTCGGTCGCCTCGTGGACGTAGCAGCCGGCGCTCAGGGCATCGCCCACGACGTCGGCATACCGGTCCGCGGCGGCCGCGGTGACATAGACGTCGACGACGGTGGGAGCGGCATACCGGATCAACTCACGCACACCCTGCGGGCCTTCGATCAGAATCCGGCCGGTGGCCGAACGCATCGAGCGCCGGCCCAGGGCCGCGACCGCCCGCACCCGATCGGATCGGGGGTTGGTCAGGGCACTGGGCCGGCGCTCGGACGGCATCGGCTGCTGCGGACCGCTCAGGCGTCAGCCTTGGCGGCGTCGTCGGTCGCCGGGACGTGCGCCTTGGCGATCTCGACGAGCGCGGCGAAGGCGGCCTCGTCGTTGACCGCGAGCTCGGCGAGCATACGGCGGTCGACGTCGATCTCCGCGGCGCGCAGGCCCTGGATGAACCGGTTGTAGGTCATGCCATTGGCGCGAGCGCCCGCGTTGATCCGCTGGATCCAGAGGCGACGGAAGTCACCCTTCTTGGCGCGACGGTCCCGGTAGCTGTAGACCAGCGAGTGCTGGACCTGCTCCTTGGCCTTGCGGTAGAGCCGACCGCGCTGCCCGCGGTAGCCGCTGGCGCGCTCGAGGACGACCCGGCGCTTCTTCTGGGCGTTGACCGCCCGCTTCACGCGTGCCACGTGATTCTCCTATTGCTTCGTTCGTTTCGCAGTGGGTGCGGCGAAGGCCGCGAGGGAGTCGGCTCAGCGGCCGAGCATGCGCTTGACGGCCTTGCGGTCGGCGGGAGCGACCTCGACGTCCTTGGACAGACGGCGGGCGTGCTGCGGGGTCTTCTCGTGGAACTTGTGCACGACATTGGCGCGCTCACGCATGAGCTTGCCGCTGCCGGTCACCCGGAAGCGCTTCTTGGCCCCACTGTGGGTCTTGTTCTTCGGCATGGCGCCGATCTCCTTCGTATGCGGGTCGGTCAGCAGCACGGGACTGCCGACTTCGGTGGGTCGGTGCGGACTACTCCGCGTCGGTGTCGATCACCGAGGCGCCGGCCGAAGCCGCAGGCACCTCGGCCGCTCGCCGGCGCTGCTCCGCGCGGGCCTCGGATTTCCTCTTGGTCGGGCCGATGACCATGACCATGTTGCGACCGTCCTGCTTGGGCGCGGACTCGACGAAACCGAGTTCGGCCACGTCCTCGGCGAGCTTCTGCAGGAGGCGGAAGCCCAGCTCGGGGCGGGACTGCTCGCGGCCACGGAACATGATCGTGACCTTGACCTTGTCGCCGGCCTTCAAGAACCGCTCGACATGGCCCTTCTTGGTGCCGTAGTCGTGGATGTCGATCTTGGGCCGGAGTTTGATCTCCTTGATGACCGTGTTGACCTGGTTCTTGCGGGCTTCCCGGGCCTTCATGGCGGCTTCGTATTTGAACTTGCCGTAGTCCATGAGCTTGGCCACCGGAGGCTTGGCCATCGGGGCGACCTCGACCAGGTCGAGATCGGCCTCGGCGGCCAGGCGAAGCGCGTCTTCGACCCGGACGATGCCGACTTGCTCACCATTGGGTCCGACCAGGCGCACTTCGGGGACGCGGATGCGGTCATTGATGCGAGGCTCGCTGATGTGCTGCTCCTTCGTGTCGGTGGGGCCTGCACCGCCGGCGGCTCGCTCCGGAAAGGAAAGAACCTCCCGCGATGGCTCGAGGGAGGTCAGTGGCAGCACATGGGTCGCCGCACGTCATACAGCCGTATGCCGTGGCACAGCCGCCGCGGCCACCACGCCGAAGCGAGGTGCAGGACGCCCGTCGGAACCCGGGACCCGGCCACCTGTTGCGGTGGACGCGGGTGGAAGTGACTGCCGTCGACTTCACTTGAGCATTCGCCACGCCACGAGAGCATGGAGAATCGGTTTGACCTCCAGTCTAGCACCGTGAGCGTAGTGCCCCGTGCGGCTACTCCCCCGCGAGCCAGGCGGCGCCGACCTTGTTCTCGGCCCGTAGCGCGGCCGTCAGCAACGCTGCGATCATCTCCTCGAGCTTGCCGCCGATGAAGGGGAGAGAGACCTTGATCTCGGCAGTGAAGTTCTGAATGGTCACGCCGGCGTTCTCGCGCATCGCGATGGTGCCGCGCACCTGGCCTGGCTTGCCGGGGATGGTGACTTCCATGGTCGCGGCGGCGGGCGACGACCACTCCTCGCGGACCTCGATCTCGATCTCGTCCCCGACGAACTTCGAGGCCACCGGGGGTAGTCCCTGCGCCGACTGCACCCGGTCGACGTCAACCGACATGGTGTCGTCGGCGGCGTCGATGGCGACGTCATAGCGCAGGTCACCCTGGTAGTCGCAGACCTTCGCGCGGAAGTCCGGGTCGCCCAGCATGGCGAAAACCTGATCGATCGGCGCGTGATAGGTGGACTCGTGCCGGAACTTCATCGGTGACCTTCCGTCGTCTCGGCCCGCGGCTCGGGGCGCCCTGGCGGCGAGTATGCCGCACACCGGCGACCGACGGTCAGCGTCGGCATCGGCTGGGCGGGCGGTGTCACCCCGCGAGACGGAAGGCGAGGCCGTCGATTCGGGCGCGGAACTCACCGTCCGTCGCGAGTCGCTCCCCCACCCGCGTGACGAGCGACTCGATGGCCGCGTGGTCGAGGCCCGCGACCAGGGTCAGTTCGACGCCCACGGTGCCGGCCGGCTGCGCGGCATACGTGCCGTATGCCGTGACCTCCGGCTCGCTGGCAACCGCCGCGCCGAGCGCGGCGTGCACGAAGGGGTCGCGGTCGGGAGGGAGCCAGGTCCGTTGCATGGCGAGCGCCCAGACCTGGCTGGGGCGCAGCTCGCGGGCGCTCGCGAGGCCGAGATTGACCACGACGACCTGGCAGGACTCGGCGATCGCGGCCTGGGCCAAGGTGGCGGCGGCGACGGGCACCGGCCGCGCGGCCTGGTCCCAGGCCGCCAGCTCGGCCACTCCGGTGAACGCCGGCAGGGCCCGTCGCCCGTCGGGCGCGGTCAGGGTGACCAGGGCCATATCGACCGCCGTGTCGTGCGCGAGGCCCGCTAGGTCGTGGACCATCTCATCCGCGTGAGCCACCACGGCGACGAGGAATCTGGCGGCGGCCAGCATCGCCATCATGGCCTCCTCGTCGTCGGCGACGAGGGCGGCGAGCACCGCGGGATCGCTTGCGCCGGAGTCGTTCTCGAACCCCGAGGGGGTCAGGTCGCGGCGAGCCCACGGCAGACCGGCCGAGTCGGTGGCGGCATCCGGACCCACGCGCTGGGGGTGCCGAGCGTGATCGCGGGGATTGGTCATGGGGTCACCAGGGTTTCGTCGGCGGGCATCGGGGTCCGCGTGCTGGATGCCGGGGCCGTTGCCGCCCAGGACGCCGCGAACATCACGATCCGCGAGAAGTAGTAGATCCACACCAGCAGGATCAGCGAGATCCCGAAGGCCTGGAAGGCCGGCTGACTACTTGTGGAGGCGAGCAGCCGGCCCGAGAGTTGTTTGAGGATCTCGAAGAGCATTGCCCCGAGAGCGGCACCGGACCACAGCGCGCCACGCGGCAGGTCGGCGGGGGCCGCGCGCCGGAAGAGGGCGTGGAAGAAGATGCTGCTCACCGCGATTCCGGTGACAACCGACAAACTTGCGAGCAGCACGCGGACGGTGGCGTGTTGCTCAGGCAGGTGTCGGGAGAGGGCGGTCAGCCCGGCGCTGATTCCCAGGCTGGCGAGCAGGATGCCGCCGACCTGGACCAGCGAGGCGAGCGCTCGCAGATAGCCCACGACCACATTGGGCTGGTCCTGCCTGGGCACGCGGAAGATCGTGGTCAGGCCCTCGCGCACATCGGACATCCAACTCACGCCGGAGTAGAAGACGGCGAGGGCACCAAGCCCGGCTGCCGTGGTGGCCGTGCCCTCGAGGGTCGCCAGGGAGAGCTGATGCGGCCCGTTGCCGATGACGCCGGGCACGATCTCCTGCAGGGCCCGCTCGAGGTCAGCCTTGGCGTCCGGGACCATCCGTGCCACGAGGCCGACCGCGCCGAAGGCCAGCGCGAGCAAGGGGAAGATCGACAAGAAGCCGTAGTAGGTCACGGCCGCGGCGAGCAGCGAGCCCTGGACGTCGACATAGTGCTCCGTGGCGCGCCAGCCGTGATCGACCAGCGGGACTCGCTGCCGCAGCCGTCGCGTGCGCTCGCGCAGCCAGGCGAGAACGGGCGTCAGCCGTCCGCCTGTCGGCTCAGGGGCGGCCTGCGGCATCGAGGGCCTCGGGCAGGGTGAAGGCGCCCTTGTAGAGAGCGGAGCCGATGATCGCGCCTTCGACGCCGTCGCCGACGAGACCGCGGATCGAGACGATATCGGCTAAGGTCGAGACGCCACCCGAGGCGACGATCGGCGCATTCGTCTGTGCGGCAACGGATTTGAGCAGGTCGACGTTCGGGCCGGCGAGCATGCCGTCCTTGTTGACGTCGGTGACGACATAGCGGGCGCAGCCCTCGGAATCCAACCGGGCCAGTGTCTCCCAGAGGTTGCCGCCCTCGGTCGTCCATCCGCGCGCGGCCAGCGTCTCACCCCGCACGTCGAGCCCGATGGCGATGCGGTCGCCATAGGTCGCGATCGCGGTGCACGTCCACTCGGGATTTTCCAGGGCGGCGGTGCCCACGTTGACCCGGCGGCAGCCGGTGCTCAGCGCGCGGTGCAGCGAGTCCTGGTCGCGGATGCCGCCGCTCATCTCGACCTTGATGTCGAGGCGGCCCACGATCTCGGCGAGCAGGTCCGCATTGGAGCCGGTGCCGAAGGCGGCGTCGAGGTCGACCAGGTGGATCCACTCGGCCCCCTGCTCCTGCCAGGTCAGCGCGGCGTCGATCGGGTCTCCGAACTCCCACCCGCTGCCGGCGATGCCCTGCTGCAACTGGACGGCGCGGCCCTCGCGGACGTCGACGGCGGGCAGTAGTTCGAGGCGCGCCGGCTGCGCGCTTTGGGCTGGCTCGGTCATGTGCACCCTTTCGTGGCGGGGTGAGCTCCTGGGCCCTCGACCTAACCTCTGCTAGCAGGGGTTAGGTGACGTCGAGCACGGTAGACCCTGCTGGAGGACACCTAACCTCTGCTAGCAGAGGTTAGGTCTGTGGCGTGACGGTGGGCGGGGCTGGGTCGGGGGGCGGTGCGATATCGGTGGGCGGGGCTAGGTCGGCGGGCGGGGCGGCCGAGCCGTCCGCGGCAGCGAGGATCTCGGCGCGGTTGCGCCACAGGACGTAGGCCAGCCCGGCCACCAGGACCGCGCCAGCGAGCGCCAGGCGCTGCGGCCACGTCATCGAGGTCAAGGCGGTCACCAGCAGCAGGCCGAGGGCCGAGCCGACCGTGGTGGCGACACGCGGCGTCGTGCGCCGCC
>NZ_DAOQZV010000016.1:0-18266 GCF_035343835.1 Nostocoides sp.
GCCGGGGCGGCCCCGTGCTCCAGGGCCAGCCCAAGTGCCGAGGCCAGCGGTTGCCAGGCGGGGTCGGCATACGACCAGGCGTCGCGGTGCGAGCGGCCCCAGCGGTAGGCGGCCACGACGCGCCGCAGCTCGGTCCGGACGCGCGCGATGCTCACATCCGCCACGGCGGCGAGAGCCTCGACAACCCCCGCACCCGAGCGCAGCGACAAGGTCACCAACATCGCCGCGTCGGCGACGTCGTCATAGGTCGCCGACCCGTCGCCAGCGGCTCCCGCGAGCGCGCGCGGTCGCACCGCGCGTCGCAACATGCCGCGCGCCAGGATCAGACCGCCGCCGGCGAAGCAGACGCCGAGCACACAGGAGATGGCCGCGGCCAGCGAACCGTAGAGCTCCCGCGGAGTGACCCCGACCAACGCCCCGATCGGCAGCCCGGACAGCGGCAGGAGCAGCATCAGCCCCATCGAGGACTTCGCGCCGGCCGTGACCGCGTCGAGCCGCTCCTTGGCCGACCGTTTGGCCCGGACCTGCGCCACCGACCAGGTCATCGCCGGGCGCAGCGCCGACCCACTGGCCTCGGTCAGCGACCACGCGCCCGCGACCAACCGCAGAACCGGCAACTGCCGCGTATGCCGCACCCACACCTTCCCGGCCGGCTCACCTCGCGACAGCGCGCGGCGCACCTCCACCAGCACCGCGCTCAACTGCGGATGGGCGTCCCCGGCGCCCGGGCTTGCGCCTGCCGCCTCGATCACTGTCTCAATCGCCTGCAGCGGGGTCAGCCCGGCCTGGAGGCACATGGCCACCGACTCCAGTGCCCGCGCCACCGCCTCCTCGGAGTCCGCCCGCGCCAGGGGCCCGCGCCGGCTCGACGGCCGGCGCGGCCAGAGCACCGCCGCGAAGATCACGGCCAGCAGCAGCAGGAAGATCGCCCCGACGCGCGACATCGTCTAGAGCTCCTCGACGGCGGTGACCATTCGGCCGGCTGGGGTCCGGGCAACGTGCACGACGGTCTTGATCGCGGTGGCGACTTGAGCACGGACGGCGGCGGGCGACATACCGGCAAGGGCGCCGAGCGCTTCCAACCGGGCGGGCACGTCCGCGGGCCGGTTGGCGTGCAGCGTGCAGCATCCGCCCTCGTGGCCGGTGTTCAGTGCCAGCAGCAACTCCCGCACCTCAGCACCGCGCACCTCGCCGACCACCAGCCGGTCGGGGCGCATCCGCAGCGCTTGGCGCACGAGGTCGACCAGCGTGACCAGCCCCTGCCCCTCGACATTCGCCGGGCGGGCCTGCAGGCGCACGACATGCCCGGCATGCAAGGGCATCTCCAGGACGTCCTCGACCACCAGGATCCGCTCCGATTTCTCGACCTCACCGAGCAGCGCGGCCAGCAGCGTCGTCTTGCCGGCTCCCGTGCCGCCCGTCACGACGAAGGCCTCACGCTCGGCGACCATGCGGCGCAAGCGCTCGCTTTGCGCGGGCGAACACATCCCCACGCGTTCGAGGTCCTCGAGCCGAACGGTGCTGCGCCGCAACAACCGCAGGCTCACCGTCGTCCCGTCGCTGGCCAGCGGGGGCAGGATCGCGTGCAGCCGGATTGCCCCGGGCAACAGGCCGTCGACCCAGGGCATGGAGTCGTCCAAGCGGCGCCCGGCCAAACCCGCGAGCCGCACGGCGAACCGGCGCACCTCCTCCGGGTTCGCGAAGTCCCGCTCAGGCACCCGCTCCAGGCCTCGCCCACGGTCCAGCCAGGTCAGCCCGTCGCCGTTGACGAGGATGTCGGTCACGCCCGGTTCGGCGGCCACGGGGGCGAGCGGCCCGAGACCGGCGAGCTGCTCGGTCAGCCGACGCTCGGAGCGCCATACCCCGCGCGCGCCTAGTCGCTCGGCTGATGCGTCCACCACAGCGGCAATGCTCTGGCTGTCCGGCACCCGCCCGGACCGGATCGCCTCCTCGATCCCCTCACCGAAGCGCACGGCCGCGTCCTGCCCGAGCCGTATGCCTGCTCGGTTCCGTCGTCGCCGCCACCGTCACCAGCCGCTCAGCCAACCTCCGCAACGGCCCGCGCCGCACCGACCCGGGTGCGGTCCCCCGCCGCTCGGCGGCCCGCACCGAACGGTCGTCCTCGAGGACACCAAGCAAGGGCAGTCCCAGTCGCTCCCCTGTCGCCACGGCGAGCCGGTCGTCGACCTTGGGGGCCCGGGCGATGATGCCGGCGAGGTTGTCGCTGCCGTGCGTGCCCAGCCAGGCCTCGGCATCGGCCAGCCCGCGAGCGCTCAGCGCGACGACCAACAACCCGACTGCGCCGGGAGCGGGCGCGGACCGGCCCCAATCGACCACCACGAGATCGCAGGCGTCGTCGAGACCGGCGAGCACGTCACGCACAACCGGCTCGGGAATCCGTTCCGGGACAAGCGCATCCAGCACATGGCTCATTCGGCCGGCCGACAGCACCGGGCACCCGTCGCCCGCCGCAGGGAGACGCTCCAGCAAGCGCGCTCCATCGACCCGGCCCTCGACCTCGTTCAGGTGCCCCCACCGATGACCGGGCAGATGCTCGACACCGGCCGTGACCTGCAAGCCACCCCCCGCAAAGTCCCCGTCAACGGCACAGGAGGCGAGCCCGCGCCGGGCCGCGACCACCCCGAGAGCCACCGACAGGGTGGATGTCCCCACTCCGCCGGAAGCGCCGGCCACGCCGAGAATCGTCATGCCGATCAGCCTTGCCCACGATGGTGATCCCGGCCACCCGATGCCAGCGGGCCTGTGGATAACTCGTAGGGTGGCCCCCGTGTCCGACCCGAATACCGCCCTGCGCGCCCTGGCGGAGCACCCTCGCGTGCAGGCGGCCAGCGAGCGCGCCCGCGCGGCCTGCACCGAGTTGCGCTGGCATCAGGCGCTGCGCCGCCGCATTCCCGAAGCCGCCGCCGAGTCCCGTATTCGCGGGGCCTGGGCGAGCGCCGAGCTCGACGGGGCCCGGAGCACGGTCGACATCGTGCGAGACCTCATGCGCGGTGCCCGGGCGCGCGCCACCGACCCCGATCCGACCGAGCGCATCATCGACGGCGCGATGGCCGCCACCGCCGAGACCGAGGCCCTGGCCGCGACGGCCCTGACCAGCCCCCGGCAAACGCTCGCCCGACTCCACCTCGCGGCAGCGGCCGAGTTGGTCGCACCGGACCAACTCGGCCGCCCCCGCACCAGCCCCACCAGCCCGGAGTTTGCCGACCTCGGCCCGGCGCCCGGACCCGAAGCGATCGCCGAGCGCCTGGCCCAGCTCGATCACATCCTCACCTCCGACGCCCCGGCCCTGCTCAAGCTGGCCCTCGCCCACGCCGAGATCGCCCACGTCCGACCCTTCGAGCGCGGCAACGGGCTGGTCGCCCGCGCGCTGGACCGGACGCTGCTGCGCGCCACCGGCCTGGACCCGACCGGGGTGGTCGTCCCCGAGGCCGGGCACGGAGCGAAGGGATCGGTGGCCTACCAGGGGGGGCTGCAGGCATACGGGCTGGGGCGTTTGGACGGCCTGCTGCTGTGGCTGGACCGCTGCGCGGACGCGGTGGTCGCCGGCGCCGGCGAAGGGCGGCGGATCGCGGACGCCGTTCTCGCCGGCCGCCTGACCTGACTCGCCCTCATGGCGCGATCACGGTGAGCAGGTCACCGGGCGTGCAGTGCAGGGCATCGCAAATGGCCGTCAGCGTCGAGAAGCGGATCGCCTTGGCGCGGTTGTTCTTCAGGATCGAGAGATTGGCCAGCGTCATGTCGACGCGCTTCGACAACTCGGTCAGCGTCATCTCGCGATCGGCCAGCAGCTGATCGAGATGGCACAGGATGCGGCCTTCGTCCTCGGGAGGCATCTCAGATCAGGCCCTCGAGCTCAGTGCGCATCGCCACGCCCCGCCGCCAGACCTCGGTCAACATCGCCAGCAGCACGCCACCGATGATCGGCAGAAAGCTGAAATGGAAGTCCAACGGCACGATGTCGGCGACCGCGGAGTTGTCCAGCAGCCAGCGCCGCACGAAGGCCCCGCCCCAGGAAACGAGCGTGCCACCGACGAGCACGAGGAAGGTCAGGGCCTGCAGCCGGCGCAGATTCGCCTTGTCGAAGGGGTCCTCCCTGCGGGCCGACCGGAGCATGACCAGGACGATGCCGAGACCGAAGGCCGAGAGCAGGGGGCCGGCCGCCTGCCAGATCGCCCAGGCCCAGCGCTGACCAGCGGTCGGCCCGTCGAACTCGACGGTCGCGGTGATGGGTCGTCCGATGGCTGCGGGTCGCTGGCCGGTGGCCGCGTCGACCGTTCCGGACGTGGTTTCGGTGGTCGTCGGTGCGCCCGTGATCGTCACGTCGGTGTCGAGTTCGGTCTCGACGGTCATCGAGTACTGTCCCGGGCCGATCAGTGGCCAGCTGGGTTTGCCGTGGACCAGGCCGGCGCCGTTCGGCCCGATCAGGTAGCCGAGTCCGGTGAGTGCGGCCATGACGACGCCCAGGGCCACGATCGCCTCGACGACGACCTGGGTGAGGCGGTTGCTGCGAGCTGTTGAGCTCATGTTCACTCCTTATCGATTATCAACATATTGACTGTCGATGTATTGATAGTCGATAAGCGGCGCGGTGTCAAGAGGGACATGGCAACCCGACGCCCGACCGAAATCCGGCCACCTGGTCAGAAAACCGCGCGCAACCGCGCGTCTTCGGTTGCGGATCGCGCTCGCCGGGTCCAACATTGGCACTAGGTCGCTCCCTTCGGGTCGAGCAACCCGCGTTTGGTGCTCACCCCCCCGAGAGCACCAAACGCTCGCGGCCCCGGCTGTTCCCCCCCAGCCGGGGCCGCACCATGTCGGTGGCCGCGTCTAAGGTCTGGTTGCCATGAACCGGTTCGACGTCCCAAGCGCGTTGGTCACGCTGGCCGCCATCGTGCTTGTATGGGGTGTCATCCGTCTCCAAGGCACCATCCGTGGCCGGCACCGCGGCTTCCTCAGCGACGCCGACCGCGCGACCTACGAAACTTTGCACACGGCCGCGCTCGCCGCTCGTCACCTTGACGGCGGCCTGTCCTCACGCAGCAGCGGCAAGGCCGCCAGACACCTGCGCACGCTGCTCGGCACACCGGCCCTGGCCCTGACCGATCTGACGCGCAGTGTGACCTGGGAAGGCACGGGCGGCCATCACGCCGACGTCGCGGCCACCTTGGCGGCGACCACGCTGACCGAGGGATCCATCGTCGTCCTCGACCACGGCGAGGTGACCTGCGCCGATCTCGACTGCCCGATCCGCGCTGCGGTCATCGCCCCCATCACGACGGAGGGGCGCGTCGTCGGTGCGCTCGCGGCATACGGACCGCAGGCCACCGCCGGGCTGGCCCGGGCGACCGCGGAGGTCGCCGGGTGGGTCTCGGCGCAGGTGGAGCTCGCCGAGCTGGGCAAGGAGCGCAGCCGCGCGACGGAGGCCGAGCTCGCCGCCCTGCGCGCGCAGATCTCGCCGCACTTCATCTACAACTCGCTCGGCGCGATCGCCTCCTTCGTGCGCACCGACCCCGACCGGGCCCGCGACCTGCTTCTGGAGTTTGCCGACTTCACCCGCTATGCCCTACGCAAGGGCGGCGCATTCACCACGCTTGCCGACGAGTTGCGCAATGTCGAACGCTATCTCGTGTTGGAGCAGGCCAGATTCGGCGAGCGGCTCCAGGTCTCGCTGCTCATCGCCCCCGAAGTGCTTGCGGTGACGGTCCCCTATCTGGCCATCCAGCCGCTGGTCGAGAACGCTGTCCGCCACGGCCTGGCGCAGAGCGAACGGCCCGGCACGGTCTCGATCACGGCGGCCGATCGCGGCGGCGAGGCCGAGATCGTCGTGGAGGACGACGGCGTGGGTGCCGACCCACGACGGATCCAAGCCGTTCTGGACGGCACCCACGAGAGCGACTCCCACGGGCTGGGCAATGTCGACGCCCGGCTGCGAACGATCTATGGCGATGAGATGGGCTTGGTCGTCGACACGGCAAAGGGAGCTGGCATGCGCGTCAGTTTCCGCGTGCCGAAGTTCCTGCCGGCGGCTCACGGCGCAGCCGACCACCTGCCCTAGGCTTCCAAACGATGACCAGGCCAGAGGAGGGCGGCCTGACCGCCCTGGTAGTCGACGACGAGGCGCCGGCGCGCTCGGAGTTGCGTTTCCTGCTGGAACAAGACGACCGGATCGGTCTCGTCCACGTCGCCGCCTCGGGCACCGACGCGCTGCGCACCCTCGAGAACGAACGCGTCGACGTCGTCTTCTCCGACATCTCGATGCCCGGCCTGGACGGGATGGCGTTGGCGCGCGTCCTCGCCCGCTTCGCCAGCCGGCCGGCCGTCGTCTTCGTCACGGCCTACGACCAGCATGCGGTCGATGCCTTCGCCGTCGACGCCATCGACTATGTGATGAAGCCGGTCCGGCCCGAACGGCTCGCGGAGGCGGTGCGCCGGGTCGTCGCCTCCGTGACGCCCGCGGCCGGGGAGCCGCGTGACGATGAGGAGAAAATCCCCGTCGAACTCGGCGGAGTGACGCGCTTCGTGACCCGCCGTGACATCCGCTATGTGACGGCACACGGGGACTACGCCCGGCTGCATACGGACACCGAGTCGCACCTCGTGCGCATTCCGCTCAACACCCTTGAAGAGCGTTGGGCCGCAGCGGGTTTCATGCGCATTCACCGAAGCACCCTGGTCTCGATGCATCACGTCAGCCAAGTGCGCATGGACCACGGCAAGTGCACGGTGCGGGTGGGCGCGGTCGATCTGCAAGTCAGCCGCCGGCACATGCGCGACCTGCGTCAGCACTTGCTCAGCCGCCCTGCGGGTGCCGGATGACGACCGAGCCCCGCGGCCCGCGGATCGCGCCCGAGCGCGTTCGGGTGACGGCGTCGCGGCGGCAAGCGCCACGGCATACGACCCGGCCGGTGGCCGAGGAACTGAGCGACCAGACGACCCTCGGCACGATCTATCTGCACGGGCTGATGCGCGCGCAGTTGCGGTTGGCGCTGAGCATCCTGATCGTCGGCACCCTGACAATCGGCACCGTGCCGCTGGCCTTTGCCTTGATCCCGGCGGCCCGCACCCTGCGCGTCGGCCCGCTGCCACTGCCCTGGCTCGTGCTCGGCCTGGCCGTCTATCCCGCGGCCGTCCTCGCGGCTCGCTTCTATGTGCGGGCGGCCGAAAGGCTCGAGTCCGCCTTCGTCGACGTCGTCAACCGGTCCTGATGCACCCAGCCAGCCTCGTCGCCATCGTGCTGGTCTGCCTCGCGACCCTCAGCGTGGGTAGCCTGGGGTTGCGCATGTCGCGGGCCACCTCGGATTTCTATGTCGCCGGGCGAGCGGTCACGCCGTGGCGCAACGCAAGCGCCATCGGCGGCGAATACCTCTCTGCGGCATCCTTTCTCGGCGTCGCTGGGCTCGTTTACGACCGTGGGCCGAGCATGCTGTGGTTCCCGATCGGCTACACGGTCGGGTATCTCGTGCTCCTGGTCCTGGTGGCCGCACCATTGCGCCGGTCGGGCGCCTACACGCTCTCCGACTTCGCCGAGTTGCGGCTGGAGTCGCACCGGATCCGGTCGGCGTCCTCGCTGCTGACCATTGCCATCGGCATTCTTTACCTGGTGCCCCAGTTCCAGGCCGCCGGCCTGGCCCTGCGCCAGGCCACCGGTTGGCCGACCTGGGCGGGCAGCGTCGTCCTGGCGGTCGTGGTGTATGCCGGCGTGGCCACTGGCGGGATGCGCTCGATCACGCTCATCCAGGCGATGCAGTACTGGATCAAGTTGTGCGCCATCGCCATCCCCGCGTTCGTGCTGTTGGCGATCTGGCACCGGGAATCCGCGAGCACCCCGTTGGCCTTTCCCGCCTTCGAGGCGCCCGGCGCCACCACCGGTCAGGGGCTCTACTCGACCTACTCGACGCTGCTGGCCCTCTCGCTCGGGACGATGGGTCTGCCGCATGTCCTCGTCCGCTTCTACACCAACCCCGATGGTCGCGACGCGCGGCGCACCACGGTGTCGGTCCTGGGGCTGCTCGGAATCTTCTACCTCTTTCCCCCGGTCTACGCGATCCTCGGACAGACCTATGCGCCCACCCTGCCGGCGGGGATGCGCGTGGACTCCCTCGTCCTGCGCCTGCCCCAGCTCGTCGCCGATGACACCCTCGCCACGGTCCTCGGGGCGATACTGGCGGGCGGGGCCTTCGCGGCCTTCCTCAGCACCGCCTCCGGGCTGGTCATCTCCATCTCGGGGGTCCTCGACCAGGACGTCCTGCGGCCCTACCTGCGACGGCTCACCGGCGATGACGCCTTTGGTGTGACGGGTTTCCGGATCGCGGCGATCGCGGCGGTCGTGGTCCCCCTGGTGATCGCGCCCCTACTGCGCCCCGTGGGCCTGGCGACCCTGGTCGGCCTGGCCTTCGCCGTGGCCGCCTCGACCTTCGCGCCGCTGCTCGTGCTGGGGGTGTGGTGGCCGCGGCTGACGACCGCCGGCGCCGCAGCGGGGTTGGCGGTCGGAGTCACCGCCGCGGTTGCCGCTATCACCACGGCCTTCCGGGCCGGCGATACGGCAGGCTGGATCGGCCTGCTGCTCACCCAACCGGCGGCCTGGTCGGCGCCCCTGGCATTCACAACCATGGTCGTCGTCTCGCGGCTGACCCCGGAGCGGACGCCGGCGCATACGACCCGAACGCTGGGCCGCCTGCATACGCCAGAGGCCCTGCTTCCCCCGTGACGGGTCACCCCGTCGACGGGGCCCCTCCCGATGCCCGGCGGCACCCGAGGCGTCGACGCACCACCACCCATGACCTGGGGATTCGACCGTTGAGCGCGCTCAAACGACCGCCTGGCGACGCCCGCGAACCCGCCCGGCGAACACGAGACCCGCCTAGCGAGCGACGGCGTGCCGTCTGTGGCGCCGGCGCCGGGGCAGGCGTGAGGCTGGGCAAACCCAACGGCGGGTGCGTGCTGCCCGCCACCGCACGTCCGATTGAAGAAGGTGACCGTGGCGACCCAGCCTCAGACCGCCGGCGATACCTATATCGCCGTACAACAGACGCCAGAATTCCAGGCGCTCCGGCGCAAGTTCCGCGGCTTCGTCTTCCCGATGACCGCGTTCTTCCTCGCCTGGTACTTCCTCTATGTCCTCTTGTCGATCTTCGCCTCGAGCTTCATGAACAAGATCCTCTTCGGCAAGATCACCGTCGGCCTGATCTTCGGGCTGCTGCAGTTCGTGACGACCTTCGCGATCACCTTCATCTACGCGCGCTGGGCCAACCGCGAACTCGACCCTGCCGCCGAGGCCGTCAGCGCCACCATCGCGCACGAGGCGGGCCGCTGACATGGCATCGTTCACCGCCCTCGCGGCCGCCACGACGGTCGGCAACCCCAAGCTCAACATCACGATCTTCGTCATCTTCGTCCTGGTCACCTTGACGATCGTCATCAAGGTCGCCGGCGGCAAAAAGACCGCCGAGCAGTACTACACGGCCGGCGGCGCCTTCTCCGGCCGCCAGAATGGCATCGCCATCGCCGGCGACTACCTGTCCGCGGCGTCCTTCCTTGGCATCGCGGGAGCGATCGCCCTCTCGGGTATGGACGGCTTCCTCTACTCCATCGGCTTCCTCGTCGCCTGGCTGGTCGCGCTCCTTCTCGTCGCGGAACTGATGCGCAACACCGGCCGCTTCACGATGGCCGATGTGCTCGCCTACCGGCTCAAGCAGCGCCCGATCCGCATCGCGGTGTCGGTCTCGGTCCTGTGCGTCTCGCTCTTCTACCTCCTGGCCCAGATGGCTGGCGCCGGCGCCCTCGTCTCGCTGCTCCTCGGTGTCACGGGCAACACCGCGCAGAACCTCGTCATCGCCGTCGTCGGCGCCGTCATGGTCACCTATGTCCTCATCGGCGGGATGAAGGGCACGACCTGGGTGCAGATCATCAAGGCCATCCTGCTCATCTCCGCGGCGGCGATCATGACCGTATGGGTGCTCGGCAAGGCCGGCGGCAGCCTCTCCGGCCTGTTCGGTGACGCCATCACGAAGTCCGCCGAATCGCAGACGACCGCCAAGGCGGTGGCCGCGGCGGCCAAGGCCGGCACCACGACGACCCCGGACGCGGTCGCGGGCAGCCTGCTGCACTATGGCGCGAAATACGGCAAGACGACGACGAGCAAGATCGACTTCATCTCCCTCTCGATGGCTCTCGTCCTCGGGACCGCCGGCCTGCCGCACGTACTGCAGCGCTTCTATACGGTCCCGACGAGCAAGCAGGCACGAAAGTCGGTGGAGTGGGCGATCTGGCTGATCGGTGGCTTCTACCTGCTGACCTTGATTATCGGCTTCGGCGCCGGTGCCCTGGTAGGCCCGGACGAGATCAACGGCGCTCCGGGCAAGGCCAACTCGGCCGCCCCGCTGCTGGCCTTCCACCTCGGCGGGTCGTGGATGTTGGGCATCGTCTCCGGCATCGCCTTCGCGACCATCCTCGCGGTGGTCGCCGGCCTGACGATCACCGCGTCGGCGACCTTCGCCCACGACCTCTACAAGGAAGTCTTCAAGAAGGGCGTCAGCACCCAGGATCAAGAGGTCAAGATGGCGCGCATCGCCGCCATCGCCATCGGCATCGTCGCGATCTTCGGCGGCATGCTGGCCAAGAGTCAGAACATCGCCTTCCTCGTGGCCCTGGCCTTCGCGGTCGCCGCGTCGGCGAACCTGCCGACGATCCTCTACTCGCTGTTCTGGAAGGGCTTCAACACCCGGGGCGCGCTCTGGTCGATCTACGGCGGTCTGATCTCCTCGATCGTGCTGATCATCTTCAGCCCCGTGGTCTCGGGCAAGCCCGGCGTCCCCACCAAGCTCGCCGACGGCACCACGGTGACCCTGAGCCCGTCGATGTTCACCGACCCGACCGTCGACTTCCATTGGTTCCCGCTGGACAACCCGGGCCTGATCTCGATCCCGCTCGCGTTCTTCCTCGGCTGGCTGGGCAGCAAGCTGTCCACGGAGCACAACGCCGAGAAGTACGCCGAGATGGAGGTGCGCGCCCTGACCGGCCACGGCGTCGCCGAGGCCATCAACCACTGACCGCTCGCGTCAGGTCTGCGTTGGACGCAGGCAATGGACAGGCCCCCCGCCCGGACTTTCGAGCGGGGGGCCTGCCAGGTGGTCACCAGTTGTGAGCGATGTCGATGATCAGGCGGGAGGTGCTGGCGTCGGTCAGTTTGGTCACCCGGAAGGGCGTCCGGGCGCGGACGCCGACGCCGAACTCGCTGGTGCCTTCGAAGGAGCCGAGCCAGCGCACCTGGCGTAGGGCGGCGTAGCCGGTGACATTGACGGCTTCCTTGGGGTTGGCCGGTTGATAGACGATCTGGCCGTTCCCGTCATACGACGGGGCGTTGACGGTGATCTTGATCTTGGCGCCACCGCGCACCGGGACGATCGTGCCGGAGCCGTCCTGGATGATCTGGTCGACATACTCGACGCGATAGCCCGGCGCACTGCCGCGCACGTCCACGACGAGCCGGTCGAAGCAGGTGTGCTTGCCCGCGCGAAGGTTGGTCAGCGGCCCGGCCACCATCGTGGCGGAGACCTTCGGCAGGGATCCCCAGCCGTAGTGGCACAGCGCCGACGTTCCGGCGGCCGGAGCCGAAGCCGGGGCTGCCGTGGCCGAGGCGCCGGCGAGCGCGGAGACGGCGAGCGCGGCGGCTGCGCCGAGGGTGGTGATGCGGCGGGTGATGGTGGTCATGTCGGCTTCCCCGATCTTGCTCGTATGCGGTGTGGTCGCCTCATCCACGCGCGTACCCGTCATCCGGTTGACATGCCCGCGTTTAGACCCGTCGAGAGGCCGGTTCAGGCCCGTCGAAAGGCCGGTTCCGGCCCGTCGACGTAGGGCGGAGCCGCTCAGCCGGCCAGGCGGGTGAGGGCAGCCGCGGCGTCCAGGAGGGCGGCGTGGGGTGCGGCCAGGCTGCCGTTGAGGGTCACGACATCGGCCACGCCGGCATACCGCTCGTGGATGGCGGCTGCGCACGTGGCGGGGTCACCGACCACAGCGAGCGCGTGCAGGAGCTCGTCGTCGACCAGCGCGGCCATCTCCCGCCACTGGCCCCGCACAGAGAGCGCGTGCAACTGTGGGCCCACGTCGGCCCGGCCGTGGTGGGCGAGCACGCCGAGATAGGCCGGCGTGCTGCCGTAGAACGCGATTCGCCCCCTCACCGCCGCCGTCGCCTCGGCGATCTCGGCGTCATCGCGACCGGTCGCGATCAATACACCCGCATCCACCGAGAACGGCCGAGCCGTATGCCGTGCCCCCGCCTCCACGGCCGCTGCCCGCGCCCGCTCGATGATGGGCAGCACCTCGGCGCGAAGGTAGGACGCGGAGCCGAAGGGGTGCGTGGCCAGGCCGTCCGCGACCGACCCGGCGACCTCGCACATCTTCGGGCCCACGGCGGCGAGCTGGATGGGCGGCGGGCCTGCTGCCAATGCGGGCGGCACGAAGAGGGGGTTCATCAGGGTGTGCGCATAGAAGTCACCCCGGTAGTTCAGCCTGGCGCCGTCCTGCCAGGCCGCCCAGATCGCCCGCGTGGCCAGGATGAAGTCCCGCATCCGCGCGGCCGGCGCCGACCACGGCATCGCGAACCGGCGCTCGATGTGCGCCTGGATCTGCGATCCCAAGCCGATCACGGAGCGCCCGCCAGAGACGTCCTGGAGCGACCACGCGGCATACGCCAAGGTCATCGGAGTGCGGGCGAAGGCGATCGCCACGCCGGTGGCGAGTTCGACATCGGGGGCGACCGGCGCGGCATACGCCAATTGGACGAAGGGGTCGGCGCCGGTCTCGGCGACCGTGAGCCGGCCGATGCCGCGGGCCTGGCACTGCGCCGCCGCCTCTCGAATCTCGGCGGCAGTGCCGGCCGCCGCAATCGCCACGCGCATCGTCAGCTCACTCCATTCGTCGGGGTGGTCATCGGGCGGCCTCGTACACCGCCCGCGCGACCGCGGGGATCGGGCGGGGCCGCCGGGTGACCCGGTCGACATAAACATGGACCCAGCGGCCGACGGCGGCGACGAGATCTTCGGGACCCGCTCCCGCGGCGTAGAGGGCGAGCGCGAAGGTCACCGACGAGCCACCGACGCGATCGGCGCGGATGCCAACGACCAGGTCAGCGGGATAGGCGAGCTCGCCGACATAACGGCAACCGGACTCCGCGACCAGCGGGATCGCCGCATCCGTCATCGGGTCGGCGTCGATCTCGCGGGCCAGCCAGGCGTTGATGGCGCTATCCCAGAGGGCGTAGTAGACCGAATTGTTCAGGTGTCCGAACATGTCATTGTCCGTCCACCGGGTCGCCACCGGCCAGGCCACGGGAAACTCCCGCACCTGCGGCACGTGCCGCTCGGCCGCTTCGGTCATGCCCGCGAACCTATCGCGCGGCCGCGCGAGCCTCGCCGATGGTCCGATCGAAGAAGCCGAGCAGGTCCGCGGTCACCTCGTCGCGATTGGTCTCGTTCAGGATCTCGTGCCGCGCCTGCGGGTAGAGGTGCACCTCGACATCGCGCACGCCGGCATCGCGATAGCGCTGGCCAACCAACTCGATCAACTCCCCGCCCCCGGCGAGCGGGTCCATATCGCCGGACGCGAGATAGATCGGCAGGTCCGGCCGCACCTTGGCGACCTGGTCGGGCGCGCTCGCCGCAGTCGGCCCCTCCTTGAAGCCGCGCATCGACCCGGCATGCAGTCCGAACCCGCACGCCGGGTCCGCAACATACGTGTCGACCTCGGCCTCGTCGCGGCTGAGCCACTCGTAGCCCGTCCGGTGCTCGAAGGCTCCATTGAAGCCGGACAGATCGGGCTCGGCGTCCGGGTCGAGGTCGGCGAGGGCGATGTCCACGGCCGTCGTGCCGGACAGCGCGGCCGCGTCGATGTCGGCGCTGTGGTCGATGAGGTACTGCTGCAAGGCCATCGAGCCCATGCTGTGCCCAAAGATCGCCACCGGAAGTGCCGGGTATTCAGCCCGCGCTCGGGCGACCACCAGCCCGAGGTCGCCGACCAATGCCTCCCAGCCGCCCACCCCGAAATCGCCGTATGCCGCCGGGTCACCCGCCGTGCGACCGTGCCCGCGGTGGTCGGGTGCGTAAGCCACATAGCCGGCATCGACGAGTGCCTGACCGAAGCGCTGGTAGCGCGCCGAGTGCTCGCCCATGCCGTGGGCGACGATGACGACCGCTTTGGGATCGGCCCCGCCGGACCATTTGTCGGTGACAATCTCGGTTCCGTCGCCGGAGCGCAGGGTGAAGGTCGTGATGTCCACGGGCGTGGTCCTCTCAGTCGGCGCCGCGGGTCATGGCGGCGATGTCCAAGGCAGCGTCGAGGTCGGCCTCCGTCAGTTCCCCGCGCTCGAGGTAGCCCAACGCCACGACACTGTCGCGGATCGTACGCCCGTGGGCCAGCGCATCCTTGGCGACCCTGGCCGCAGCCTCGTAGCCGATCAGCGGCGCGAGGGGGGTGACGATGGCGGGTGAGGACGCGGCATACGCGCGCATTCGGTCGGGGTGCGGGGTGATGCCGTCGACGCACCGCCCGGCCAGGACGCGAGAAGCGTTGCCCAGCAACCGGATCGAGTCGATCAGGTTGCGCGCGATCACCGGCATCATGACGTTGAGTTCGAAGTTGCCGGCCGCGCCGGCCCAGGCGATCGCGGCGTCATTGCCGATGACTTGGGCGCAGACCATCAGCGTCGCTTCGGGCAGAACCGGGTTGACCTTGCCCGGCATGATGCTCGACCCCGGCTGCAAGTCGGGCAGGGCGATCTCGCCGAGCCCGGCGCTCGGTCCGCTGCCGAGCCAGCGCAGGTCGGTGCAGATCTTGGTCAGGCTCACGGCGACCACGCGTAGTTGCCCGGACAGCTCGACGAGGGCATCGCGCCCGCCCTGCGCTTCGAAGTGGTTCGAGGCCTCGGTCAGCGGCAAACCGGTCTCGTGCGCAAGATCGGCGATCACGGCCGCGGCGAAGCCGGCCGGTGCGTTGATGCCCGTCCCGATGGCCGTGCCGCCGAGCGGCAACGCCCCAACCCGCCCGTATGCCGATTCCACCCGTTCGATGCCCAATCCCACCGCGGCCGCATAGCCTCCGAACTCCTGTCCCAGCGTCACGGGCGTCGCATCCATTAGGTGAGTGCGGCCCGACTTGACCAGGTCGGCAAATTCGATCGCCTTGCGGGACAACGCATCCCGGAGCGCTTCCAGGCCTGGGATCAGGACATCGCGGCACTGCACGAGCGCGGCGAGGTGAATCGCCGACGGGAAGGCGTCATTGCTCGACTGGCCGGCGTTGACCGTGTCATTGGGGTGGACCTCGGCGCCCGCGCGGGCGGCGAGTTCGGCGAGCACCTCGTTGACATTCATATTGGTCGAGGTGCCCGAGCCAGTCTGGAAGACGTCGATCGGGAAGTGCTCGTCATAGCGCCCGGCGACCACCTCGGCGGCAGCGGCAGCGATCGCGGCCGCCGCATCCGCATCGATCACCTTCAGCCGGGCGTTCACCCGGGCCGCCGCGCCCTTGATCCGGGCCAAGGCATGGACCACGGGCAGGGGCACCGGACCACCGCCGATGGGGAAGTTCTCCACCGCGCGCTGGGTCTGCGCTCGCCAGAGAGCGCCAGAGGGGACGCGCACCTCCCCCATCGAGTCGTGCTCGACGCGAGTCCGGCCGGCACCCTGGCCGGCCATCAGGCGGGCCCCGGGTGCACGGCGAAGACGGGGACCGGACTGTCGAGCAGCAGGCGCTGGGACGTGCTGCCCATGATCAGTTTGCCCACGGGAGTGCGCCGGCGCAGCCCCAGGACGAGCAGGTCCGCCCCCGCGCGCTCGACCTCGGCGAGCACGAGGTCCACCACATCCGGACCGGTCGGCTGGACGATCGAGTGCTCGATGCCCGCCGCGCGGAGCACCTCATCGACGTCGCGCACCTCACCGGAGCCGGCCAGCCGCGGATCGATGCGCGCCACGCCGCGGGTGGCGTTCACGACGATCAGATCCGTCCCGCGCAGCTTGGCCTCGGCGATGCCCCAGTCGAGCGCAGACTGACCCGCGGGGTCCGGGGTATAGGCGACAACGATGCTCATCCGCCCACGATAAACACTCGGCAACTCCCCAAACATCTTGTGTCCCACCTACTCAGCGACCGCCGCTCGTCGCACGATGGGGCGCGTTCGCGGCATACGGACACCGTCGCGCTTGCTCAGCGGGGCGCGGAGGGGAAGTCTTGACCCAACGCCCCGGAACAAAGGAGTTCTTGTGTCCACCGAAAGCCTCTCCCACGGCCATCCGACCTTCCCGCCCGACCCCGCTCTGACCGCGCAGGCCAATGGGACCGAGGCGATGTATGCCGCGGCAGCCGACGATCACGAGGGCTTCTGGGCCGAGCAGGCCCGCAAATACCTCTCTTGGGCAACGGACTTCACCCAGACGCTGGACTGGTCGGGCGCACCCTTCGCCTCGTGGTTTGTCGGCGGCGAACTCAACGCGGCCTACAACTGCGTCGACCGCCACGTCGAGGCCGGCCATGGCGACCGTGTCGCCATTCACTTCGAGGGCGAGCCGGGCGACTCCCGGACGATCACCTATGCCGACCTGCAGCGCGAGGTCAGCAAGGCCGCCAACGCGCTGGAGTCGCTCGGTGTGGGTAAGGGCGACACCGTCGCGATCTACCTGCCGATGATCCCCGAGGCCGCCATCGCGATGCTCGCGTGCGCCCGGATCGGCGCCCCGCACTCGGTGGTCTTCGGCGGCTTCTCGGCCGAGGCCCTCAATACGCGCATCAATGACGCCCAGTGCAAGGTGGTCATCACCGCCGACGGCGGCTACCGCCGCGGCGCCCCGAGCGCGCTCAAGCCGGCCGTCGACGCCGCGCTCGATCACGCGGACACGACCGTGGAGAAGGTGCTGGTCGTCAAGCGGACCGGCCAGGACACGCCGTGGAACGCCGACCGCGACCTGTGGTGGTCCGATGTCGTGGACGCCGCGAGCGAGGAGCACACGCCCGTCCCACACGACGCCGAGCACCCGCTCTTCATCCTCTATACCTCCGGGACCACCGGCAAGCCCAAAGGCATCTTCCACACCACCGGTGGCTATTTGACGCAGTGCGCCTACACCAACGCCGTGGTTCACGACGTCCACCCCGAGAGCGACGTCTACTGGTGCACCGCCGACATCGGGTGGGTGACCGGCCACTCCTACATCGTCTACGGACCGTTGGCGCTCGGCGCCACCCAGGTCATGTATGAGGGCACGCCGGACACTCCGCACCAGGGCCGGTGGTGGGAGATCATCCAGAAGTACAAGGTGACCATCCTCTACACCGCGCCGACCGCCGTGCGGACCTTCATGAAGTGGGGCCACGACATCCCCGATAAGTTCGACCTGTCCTCGCTGCGGGTGCTCGGCTCGGTCGGTGAGCCGATCAATCCCGAGGCCTGGCTCTGGTATCGCAAGTACATCGGCGGCGACCGCTGCCCGATCGTCGACACCTGGTGGCAGACCGAGACCGGCGCCATCATGATCTCCCCGCTCCCCGGCGTGACCACGCTCGAACCCGGGTCGGCTCAAAAGCCCATTCCCGGCATCTGCGCCGAGATCCTCGACGATGAAGGTATGCCGTTCGCCGAGGCGGACAAGGTCGGTTACCTCGTGCTGACCAAGCCGTGGCCGGCCATGCTGCGCGGCATCTGGGGCGACCCGGAGCGCTACAAGCAGACCTACTGGAGCCGGTTCGGCGAGAAGTACTACTTCGCCGGCGATGGCGCAAAGTACGACGCCGACGGCAACATCTGGTTGCTCGGCCGGGTCGACGATGTCATGAACGTCTCCGGTCACCGACTCTCCACCGCCGAGATCGAATCCGCCCTCGTCTCACACCCGGCCGTCGCCGAGGCGGCCGTGGTCGGCGCGTCCGACGAGACCACCGGCCAGGCAGTGTGCGCCTTCGTCATCGTGCGTTCCGAGCACGCCGACGAGGTGGCCGCCGATGAGAAAGCGATGATCGCCGAGTTGCGCAATCACGTGGCCAAGGAGATCGGCCCGATCGCCAAGCCGCGCACGATCATGATCGTCACGGAGTTGCCCAAGACCCGCTCGGGCAAGATCATGCGGCGCCTGCTCAAGGACGTGGCCGAGGGTCGCGAGATCGGGGACGTGACGACCCTGGCCGACTCCTCCGTCATGGGCGTCATCAAGCAGGGCCTCGGATCGGACTAGGGCCGCACGCAATCGTTGCGGCCCAGA
>NZ_DAOQZV010000016.1:18366-25339 GCF_035343835.1 Nostocoides sp.
TCGATTCTGCGCCAATTGCCCTAGGCTACTGGGCACACTAGCCAGCCCCGTGCTCTTCGTGGTGTCCTGAGGGCACACCACGGATGGTGCCGGACAAGGTCGTCCGGCCACGCGAAAGGGGCCCGCGATGTTCGACGAAGGCCAGCTCTACTCACCGGTGACCGAACACGCCGACGGCCGGGTCGAGGTGCATCTCGGCGCGGATCACCCCGGCTTCACCGATGCGGCGTATCGCGGGCGCCGCGCCGACATCGCGGCAGCCGCCCTCGCCTGGACGCCCGGGACGCCGATCCCGGTCATCGACTACACCGATGCCGAGAACGAGGTCTGGCGGATTGCCAGCGCCGAACTCGCCCCCAAGCACGCCGTGCGTGCCCACTCCGAATACCTCGCCGCGAAGGCCGCCCTCGACCTGCCGGCCGACCGCGTCCCCCAACTCGCGGAGGTCAGTGCTCGCCTGCGGCCCCTCACCGGCTGGACGTATGCCTGCGCCCCCGGCCTGGTCGCCCTGCGCGAGTTCTACGGGGCGCTGGGGGCGCGCGTGTTCCACTCCACGCAATACCTGCGCCACCCCTCGCAGCCGCTCTACACCCCCGAGCCGGACATCATCCACGAAGTGATCGGCCACGCGAACCAGTTGGCCTCACCGCGCTTCGCCCGGCTCACCGAGGCCGCCGGCCGGGCGTCCTTGCGCGTCCAGACCGATGCCGCGATGAAGGTCATCGCTGACGTCTTTTGGTTCAGCATGGAGTTCGGTGTCATGCGCGAACAGGGCGAGCTCAAGGCGTATGGCGCGGGCATTCTGTCCAGCTACGGCGAGATGGATGCCTTCTCGCACATGGAGATCCGGCCGCTCGATATCGCGGCGATGGCCCGCATCGATTACGACATCACGACCTACCAGTCGACGCTCTTCTGCGCCGAATCGCTCGATGAGCTCGAGGACGTCGTCGGCGTCTTCTTCGAGACAGTCGACGACGACTCACCGGCCCGGATCGATGCCGCCTGGGCTCGCGAACTCGCCAGTCACTAACGGCCCGGCGGCGTCCCCGGTTAGCTCTGCACACTTGCGGTCAGCACGCGCCCAGGTGCCATCTAGGCGGTACTGAAAAACCACGGACGGGCAGCGGTCCCCGCGACGTAGTGGAGCTGGGTCCAACGCTCTGCGCGGGCCGCAGGAGCGAGGGTCCCACGCTCTGCGTGGGCAAACGTCGTGGGTTGTCCTAGTAGTGCCCGCCGCCGAACGCACCCACCCTCAGCAGTACACCTCCCCGTCGCCTGGTCGCACGCGCGGCATCCGGTCCACCGACATGCCGCTCTTCTCCTCGCCGCCGGCGCCGAGCAGCGCCCGCGACAACCGCTCGCCGTCCGCGAGGATCTCGCTCGTCGCTTCGTGCAGGTGCCGGTCGCCCGGCGCCACGCCATCCTTGGCCGCATGGAGCACCGCCCTGCGGATCAACTCCCGGCTGAAGGACGCCGTCGTGCCGCTCGTGCGGTGTGCCGTGTCGGCCAAGACGTCCTCACTGAACGCCCCCTCGGGGGCATACAGGCGCAACAGCGCCAGCCGGCCGGCGGCGTCCGGCAACGGGACTTCGACGGCCAGGTCCACCCGGCCCGGTCGCTGGGTCAAGGCGCGCTCCATGGCGTCGACCCGGTTCGTCGTCAGCACGAAGGTGACATCGGCGTCGGCGTCCAGTCCGTCCATCGCATCGAGCACCTCGAAGAGCAGCGGCTTGGCGCCATAGCTCATGTCGCGGTCCTCGGCGATCAGGTCGCAGTCCTCCAGCACCACGAGCGCCGGTTGCATGGCGCGGGCCAGCTTGGCCGCCAGACCGACGAATCGCAGCGTCTCACCGGCGAGCAGGACGACCGTGTGGTCGGGCGTCACCCCGAGCAGATAGCGCACCGTATGCGTCTTGCCCGACCCGGGCGGCCCGTAGAGCAGCAGGCCGCGCTTGAGGTGCTGCCCCAGCCGCTTGAGCTCGGGGGCGTGCGCGGCGATCCCCGCGACATGATCGACCACGCGCTCCAACACGCCCTCCGGCAGGACCACCTGGTCCGCGCGCAACTGGGGCCGAGCGATGAAAGTCAGCCCCTCCTCGGTCATCTCGTAACCCGAGGAGGCAAGGCTGACGACCGCGCCCCGAAGCACACTGCGGGTCAGCGAGAGTTCGCGGACCTCTTCCAACAAAGCCGCGGACACGGTGCGGTCGGCACAGAGCACCTCCAGCGTGGCCAGGCCCCGCCCCCGGCCAGGCAGGGCCCGACGCACGAGGACGGCGACGGGCACGCAGGCATACGCAAAGCGGCGGATGCCCATGGCGATCGCCGCGCGCTCGCTGTCCGGACCGGTTGCGACATTGGCGTAGTCGACCTGAGCGACGGGGAATCGCCCATATCCACCGCCCGGCTGGATCATGTCGGGCAGGTTGACGTGATAGCGCGACTCGCCGCCACCGATCCCGATCACGTCATTGGCCGGGTCCCGACTGGCGATCGCGTCCAGCGCGATGTCGTAGTCGACGAAGCGGTGGTTCTGCACCTCCTCGCTCAGCACCGCCATCTCGTGCGGCGGCCCGCCGAGGTGCTCCGCGAGCGCAATGGCCAGCGGCGTGCCGGCACTGGCCGGCTGGTGCTGGAGGAGCAGGTCGAGCAATACCTTGAGCCGGTCCAGAGGCGCGTCAGGATCTGCAGGGGAGGTGTCCATCCCTTGACCGTAGACACCCGCACCGACAACGACCAAGGGGACAGTCCCGGCAGGCTCACCCGAGGTCAGCGCGCGAGCGCCCCGGCGCGATCCAGACTGTCCACGACGGCCTGGGCGAGGAGCCGGTGCCCGACCTCATTGGGGTGGTTGCCGTCCGGCGCGAGCGCGAAGGTCGCGTCCCTCGTGCCGTCGCCCTTGAACGGAGTCACGGTGTCGGCGTAGATCGCGCCACCGGCCTTGGCGACATCCCCGACCACATCATTGAACGCGTCGGTCAGCTTCGCGCTGGCCGCGACATAGGCCGCGCCCCGGGAGGCACCCACCTGCCCGTCGCGAAAGACATTCCAATAGCCCATCAAGACGATGCGGGCATCCGCGGGCCGTGGCTGGGCCGCAATGGCCCCGGTGATTCGGTCAAGGACATCCTTCGTCTCTGCCAGGGCGGGACCATCGCAGGCGGCGGTCATCGGGTCGGCGCAGTCGGGCGAATCGGCCAAGTCCTCATCGAAGTCGTTGGCGCCGATCTCGACGATGACGACATCGGCCCGCCGGAGCCGAGCGATCACGTCGGGATCGCGGAGTTCGTCCAGCACATCGGCCGAGGTCTGACCGCCGACGGCGAGATTGTCGACGGCAGCCTGCCGCCCCGTGCGTTCGGCAAGCAAGGGCCCGGTGAGCTCGGGAAAGGGATCGCACGCACATCCCGCGCCGGACGGCACCGAGTCGCCGAAAGCCACGATCCGCAGCGTGCCGCTCCCCGCCGTCAGCGCGGGGGCCTCATTCGTGGCCGACGAGCTTGCCGTATGACCGCCAGCTGCCCTTGTGACGCTCGCCGCGCCGCCGCTGGACGCACTGGCGCCGGTCGCGACGCTTGTGGTGGCCGCACTGACGCTGGGCGCACCCTCACCCGTCCCGGTCGGCCGAGTCGCACCCGCAGACGACATGCCACTGCAGCCGGCGAGCACGAGGGCGAGCGACGCGACGACGGCGGTCACGGCATACGGGCGGGTGGCGGGGGTGGACGGGTGGCCGGACCGGACGGCATCCGGCTGGACGGCATCTGGCTCAGGCATGCGGCGCGAACCCGGGCAGCGTCTTGACCAGCCAACTCACCATGGCTGCCTCGGTGGGCGGGATTGTGGCGACATTGTGTCCTCCATGGTGCAGCACGTGGGCGGTCACTGACAGCGGCGGGCGAGCGGCTTTGAGCAGGGCGACCAGGGCGGCATACGCGCTGTGGTCCTCTTTGCTCGCCATCAGCCACAGGGCGATGGGCGGCGGATGATGACCGGCCACGGAGACCAGCTGATAGGTCTTCAGGCCGGCGGGGTCGCTCTTGAACGGCACGTAGGCCGGGGCGAACTCGGGGCTGTTGTAGCCCAGGAAGGACACCGCGCCGCCGAAGGTCGCCGGGTAATGCAGGCCGACATTCGCGGCACACCAGCCGCCATAGGAGGCGCCAAGCACCAGCCACGACGTGCGCCGGTCGGCGACCCGGAAATGCGTTCCGATCCACGTCGGAATGTCCTGACCGAGCCAGCTCATCGTCTGTGGCCCTTGGCCGGTCGGGGCATTCACGCACTCGGTGTCCAGGGTCAGGGGGATATTGATCTGCGGCATCACCACGATCGGTGGGGCGACCCGGTGGGCATCGACGAGACTCTGAAAGGTCGTGTCGAGGTTGAGCTCGTGGTTGACCGCCGTCGGCCCACCGGGCCACCCGTGCAGAGCCTCGATGACCGGGTAGCGGACGCCTGAGTTCGGATCGTAGCCCTTGGGCAAATAGACAAGCACCTGTCCGACGAGGCCCGTGCGCGCGCCTTTGACGGTGTAGGTCTGCCATTGCTGACCGGGTGCTGGCAGCGGAGCCAGCACCGCCGTGGCGGGCGCGACCGTGACGGCCGGGGGCAGCGTGTCGGCGACGGCGGGCAGCGCACCCCGGCTGACTGTCGTCGACGCGGAGGAACCGTTGTCGAGGACATCGGTCCAGGTGACGAAGAAGAGGTAGTGGTCGTTCAGAACGACCGCGCAGGTCGCAACCACGGCGGCGCACATGCTCACGGCGGCCGTCGCGCGGCCGAGGATGCCGGCGACGCCGCCTCGTCGCGGCCGGCCAGCCACGATCACGACGAACAAAGCCAGCGCCACCAGGGCCAACAGGCTCGGCAACGCCCACCCCGTCAGGGACACAATGGACCACCTCCGTGGTCATCGTCGGACCGCCGGCTGCTGGTCGGCTGATCGCCGGCTGCGCATCGCCTGGGAGGGCGCACCAGTCCCGGTCCGCTAAAATTGATGTTCTGGAGCGCCGGGAAGTCTGGTCGGCAATGTCCGTGACCGACCCCGAAGCGAAGGCAGTTGATGACCCTTTCGCCGTTGCGCCGCCGTGCGCTCGCACGTCCATCCTGGGCCGAGGCCCAGACCATCCGCGCCGCCCTGCGCACCGAGACCGTCGGTGGCGGCCTCCTGCTCGGCGCCGCACTCCTCGCCCTGATCTGGGCGAACAGCCCCTGGCGCGAGTCATATGCCGCGCTGCGCGACCTTAAGGTCGGCGTCGATTGGGGTCACCTGCGGCTGAGTCTGGGGCACTGGGCCGCTGACGGCCTGCTGGCCGTCTTCTTCTTCGTCGCCGGACTGGAACTCAAGCGCGAGTTGCTCGTGGGCGACCTACGCGACCCGGCCAAGGCCGCCGTGCCCGTGGTCGCGGCAATCTGCGGCGTCGTGATCCCCGTGCTCGTCTATATCGGCGTGGTCGTCCTCGGCGGCGGCGACGCCGTGGCGATCGGCGGGTGGGCCATCCCGGCGGCCACCGATATCGCCTTCGCCCTTGCCGTCCTGGCGGTGCTGGGCTCGCACCTACCGTCGGCGCTGCGGGCCTTCCTCCTGACCCTGGCGGTCGTCGACGACCTGATCGCCATCGTCATCATCGCCGCCTTCTACACCGCGGACTTCCAGATCTGGCCCCTGCTGCTCGCGCTCGTCCCGATCGCTGCCTTCGGCGCGCTCGCGCAGCGACGCATGACGTATGCCGTGGCTCTCGTCCCGCTCGCCGCCCTCGCTTGGGCGCTGGTCCACGCCTCCGGCGTGCACGCCACCGTTGCCGGGGTGCTGCTCGCGCTCACCGTCCCGGTCAAGCCCCGCGCATCGGTGCCGGCCCTGAGCAAACACTCGCGCACGAGCGACATCGCCCACCGGATGGAGCACCGCTTGCGCCCGCTCTCGGCCGGTGTGGCCGTGCCGGTCTTCGCCTTCTTCGCGGCCGGGGTGACCGTCGTCGGTGGTGGCCTGGGCGGGGCGCTGCGCGACCCGATCACCTATGGCGTGATCGCCGGCCTGGTCGCGGGGAAGTTCATCGGCGTGCTGGCCGGGACGTGTGCGACCGCGCGGTTCACCCGGGCGGATCTCGATGAGTCACTCGCGTGGATCGATGTCTGCGCGGTCGCCCTGCTCACCGGAATCGGGTTCACGGTCTCCTTGCTCGTGGGCGAGTTGGCCTTCGGCGCCGGCCATGAGCGCGACGAACACGTCAAGGTCGGTGTGCTTGCCGGCTCGCTGTTGGCCGCTCTGTTGGCCGGGGTCCTGCTGCGACGGCGCAACGCGCACTACCGTGAGGTGGAAAAGCGGGAGACCGCGGACGAGGACGGGGACGGCACGCCGGACCTCTACCAACGGGCTTGAGCCTTCCGTGATGTATTCCGGTTGCGGGGATCACGGTCGTCGCCCCTACGGGCGGCTAAGGTGAGCGACGTGGGAAGCTCACCGCTGGACAACCGGCCGCTCGACATCGATGGCGAACGCACCATCGGGCAACTCGTCGCTGACGCGAGCCGCGAGATGTCGACCTTGGTTCGCAGCGAGATCGCGCTGGCCAAGGCCGAAGTGACCGGCGGCCTAAAAATCGGCGGCAAGGGTGCCGGGCTGCTCGGCGGCGCCGCCTTCATGGGCCTGCTGGGCGTGATCTTCTTGCTGCACACGTTGGCGCAGGTGCTCGACATCTGGCTGCCGGCGTCCGCGGCCTATGCGATCGTCACCGTGCTGCTCTTCCTGGTCGCCGCAGTCCTGGGCCTGCTGGGCAAGAAGGCGTTGTCGCAGGCCAAGCCCAAACCCGAGAAGGCCATCGCCGAGGCCGAGAAGACGATCGCCGCGGTCAAGTCCGCGGCCTGACGTCTGCGACGCCGCTGCCCGGCGCGCGAGGCGAGGGCTGCACGCAGCTATCGGCCCAAAGGGGGGCGGCCGCCACCGCTCAGCGCGGGCGGCGCGTGATCG
>NZ_DAOQZV010000017.1:0-24632 GCF_035343835.1 Nostocoides sp.
AGGCCCGTTTCATGGCAGCGATGGACCAGGTCGAGCCGCGCCTCGCGGTGCAGGCGCCGTGGATCGGCCCAGCCGGCGTCGAGCGCGGCGAGCAGGGTCTCGCGCGCCTGCGGATGCAGCGGCCCGGGGGCTGCATCCAAGAGCCCGGACCTCCCGGGCCCGACCGGAACGGACGCCATATCTCGAACGTTACCGACCCCTGCAGCGCATTCGGATCGGCCTACGGTAGTTTTGGCACAGCATGTCCCTACGGTCATGCTGCCTGCACATTTCCGCCCGCTCTGGACCGAACGAGGTGCCCGTTGCGATTGCCTGACACCGTGGCCAAGGCCCGGCGCTCCCGCGCCGTCATCGGCCTCGCAGTGACGGCTGCCGTCCTGAGCCTGGGAGGCTGCGGCCTCGCCGGCGCCCAGGGCAAGCTGTCGAATGGCTATCTGCCCGAGGGGGCCACCGAGGGCGCCGAAACCGTCCGGTCCCTGTGGATCGGCTCATGGATCGCGGCGCTGGCCGTCGGTGGTCTGGTCTGGGGCCTGACCTTGTGGTGCGTCGTCGCCTACAAGCGCAAGGCGGACGACCCGCCATTGCCCGTGCAGCTGAAATACAACGTGCCGATGGAGATCCTCTACACGGTCGTCCCGATCTTCATGATCGCGGTGCTCTTTTACTACACAGACCGGGACGCCAATGAGTTGACCTCGACCAAGGCCACGCCCGACTACGTCATCAATGTCGTGGGCAAGCAGTGGAGCTGGGACTTCAACTACACCACCTCCGATGCCCACGAGTCGGGCACCCAGGCGCTCCTGACCGGCAAGCCCGGCGTCGAGGAGACCCTGCCGACCCTCTACATTCCGGTCGGCAAGCGCGTCGAGTTCCAGCTCACCGCCAATGATGTCATCCACTCCTTCTGGGTGCCGGCCTTCTTGACCAAGCTCGACATGATCCCGGGCCGCGTCAACACCTTCCAGGTGGTCCCGACCCGCGAGGGGACCTTTGCGGGCAAGTGCGCCGAACTGTGCGGCGCCTACCACTCCGAAATGCTCTTCAACCTCAAGGTCGTCTCGGTCGCGGAGTACGACAAGCACATCGCCGACCTCAAGGCCCAGGGCAATGGCGGCCTGCTGCCGCCCACTGTCCTGCGCGAGCCGATCATCAAGCAGGACACGGACAAGCTCACGACAGGGGGCAACTGACGATGAGTAGCATCACCTCCGACTCCACGATGTTGCGCACGGCCGACCGGGTCGAGCACAAGCGCTTGGCCCCCGGGACCACGGTTGTGAAGTGGATGACGACGACCGACCACAAGGTCATCGGCAATCTCTACTTCATCACCTCCTTCATCTGGTTCCTGCTCGGTGGCCTGATGGCGCTGGTCATCCGGATGGAGCTCTTCTCCCCGGGCATCGGCTTCGTCGACGACAAGCAGCAGTTCAATCAGCTGTTCACCATGCACGGCACGATCATGCTGTTGCTCTTCGCGACGCCCCTCTTCGCCGGCTTCGCGAACGCCTTGATGCCCTTGCAGATCGGCGCCCCGGATGTCGCCTTCCCGCGACTGAATATGTTCGCCTACTGGCTCTACCTCTTCGGTGGCCTGATCGCGGCGTTCGGCTTCCTCACCCCGATGGGCGCGGCCGCCTTCGGCTGGTTCGCGTATGCCCCGCTCTCCAACTCGGTCTTCAGCCCCGGCGTGGGCGGTGACCTGTGGGTCTTCGGTCTCGCCCTCGGTGGCTTCGGCACCATCCTCGGTGGCGTCAACTTCATCACCACCATCGTGTGCATGCGCGCGCCGGGCATGACCATGTTCCGTATGCCGGTCTTCACCTGGACCGTGCTCGTCACCTCGCTGCTGATCATCTTGATCTTCCCCCCACTCGCCGCCGCGCTCTTCGCGCTCGGCGCGGACCGCCGCTTCGGTGCCGAGGTCTTCGATCCTGCCAACGGTGGGCCGATCCTGTGGCAGCACCTCTTCTGGTTCTTTGGTCACCCCGAGGTCTACGTCATCGCCCTGCCCTTCTTCGGCATCATCTCCGAGATCCTGCCGGTCTTCGCGCGCAAGCCGATCTTCGGCTACAAGACCCTGGTCTTCGCGACCATCGCGATCGCCGCGTTGTCGGTCAGCGTCTGGGCACACCACATGTACGTCACCGGACAAATCCTGCTGCCCTTCTTCGCGGTGATGACGATGGCCATCGCCGTGCCGACGGGCGTGAAGTTCTTCAACTGGGTCGGCACCCTGTGGGGCGGCCACCTGGTGTTCTCCACGCCACTAATCTGGGCGCTCGGCTTCCTGGTGACCTTCCTCTTCGGTGGCTTGACCGGCGTCATCCTGGCCAGCCCGGCCCTCGACTTCAGCCTCTCCGACTCCTACTTCGTGGTGGCCCACTTCCACTACGTCGTCTTCGGCACCGTCGTCTTTGCGATGTTCGCGGGCTTCTACTTCTGGTGGCCGAAGTTCACCGGCCGCATGCTCGATGAGACCCTGGGCAAGATCCACTTCGTCCTGCTCTTCGTCGGTTTCCACACGACCTTCTTGATCCAGCACTGGCTCGGTGTCGACGGCATGCCCCGGCGGTATGCCGACTATCTTCCCGAGGACGGCTTCACCTTGGCGAACCGGGTCTCCACCGTCGGCGCCTTTATCCTCGGTGCCTCGATGCTGCCGTTCATGTACAACGTCTGGAAGACGTGGAAGTACGCGCCGCTCGTCGACTCCGATGACCCGTGGGGGTATGGCGCGTCCTTGGAGTGGGCGACCTCCTGTCCGCCCCCGCGACACAACTTCAACTCGCTGCCCCGAATCCGTTCCGAACGGCCGGCCTTCGACCTGCACCACCCTGAGGCCGCGCCCGCGTCTTTGCGGGTCGCCAACACCGCCGATGAGCGCCGACTGGCACGAAAGGGCTGATGACTTCCCATGAAGGCCGAGAGCTACTTCTTCGCCCTGATTGCCGTCTTTGGTGCGGTCATGGGTCCGATTTACGGGCACTTCACCCACTGGCAGGAGCCCGTCGGCCCCGTGGGGCTTTTCCTCGCCGCGGCTCTGGGCGCCATGGTTGCCTTCTACTTGTGGATGACGGGCAAGCGCATCGGCTACCGGCCGGATGACAACCCGGACGGCGAGATCGCCGAGGCCGAGGGCGACTACGGCGCATTTGCTCCCTACTCGTGGTGGCCGCTATGGCTCGGCCTGACCTCGGCCCTGGTGTTCATGGGCATCGCGGTCGGCTGGTGGATCGCCTTCATCGGTGCCTTCTTCGGCCTCTTCGCCCTGGTCGGCTGGGTCTTTGAGTTTTACAAGGGCCAGCACGCCAACTGATCGACAACGCGCGGCGGCCTCCCCTCATCGAGGGGAGGCCGCTGGCCGTTAGGCTGCGGGCATGGCCAGCCAGCGCTCGCGTCCGTCTTCCTCCGGCCATCGACGAGGGTCGGGCCGGTCGTCGGCCGCCGCAGATCGCCGCGGGCAGGTTGAGAGAAACGGACCCAAGGGCATCCCTGCCGGGACGGTGATCGTCCTGTTGGTCCTGGCCTGCATCGTCCTGGTGGAGATTTGGCTGCTCAAGGTCAACTGGGCGACGGTCAGGGCGAGCACCCGCAACACCCTGCTGGCCGTGGCCTGGTGCCTGGTGCCGCTCATCGCCACCGGCCTGGGGATCGGCTCCTCCATCCGCTATCAACGCCAGCAGCAGCGGAACGGACGCTGAAGGCGTCGGCACATGGTGACCATGAGCCCCGAGGAGTTCGACGCGGCCGTCGCCGACGCGCTCGATGAGATTCCCGCCGAACTGATGGCTCACCTGGACAATGTCGTCTTCTTCGTCGAGGACGAGCCGCCGGCCGACGAGCCGGAGATCCTCGGACGTTACGAGGGGATCGCCCTGACCGACCGCCCGCAGTGGGGCGGTATGCAGTTGCCCGACCGGATCACGATCTATCGCGGGCCACTGTGCCGGATGCGCTGGACCCGCGACGAACTCGTCGACGAGATCGGGATCACGGTCGTCCACGAGATCGCCCACCACTTCGGCATCGACGACGAGCGGCTGCACGAACTCGGCTGGGGCTGACCACGCGCAACGGGTAAGGGCCCCGGGAGTCGCCTTCCGGGGCCCTTGCGCGCCGTACGCCGTGGTGTGGCGTCAGGGTCGGCCCGTAATACCGGCCGTCTCTTCACCGTAGGTCTCCTCGGCGGCTTCGATCGCCTCGAGGTGCTCGGTGGAGTGCCCGTCGTGGTGGGCGGCCGCCAACTCGGCCGGGGTGACCGGCAGGAGGTTGTCCTGGAAGTAGAACCGGCTCAGCCGGGCCCGCAGGTTGCGCTTGCCACCGGCTGGGGAGGCCACGCCATGCGCGTCCACACCGGAGGTGAGCTGCAGGGGCTCCTGCGGGTCGTGCTGGACCAAGGTCCACCGGGTGTACTCATCCAGCGGCTCGTGAGCCTCGAAGAACTTACCTTCCGCGGTTCGCACGATACGTCCGGTCTCCCGGCCGTGCAGGACGAGATTGCGGTCGGCGCGCTGCAGGCTCAAACAGATCCGGCGAGTCACCCAGAACGCCACGACCGGCAAGACGAAGGTCGCGGCGCGGAAGAAGTAGGTGATGTCGTTGATCGACATGTGCAGCTTGATCGCCATGATGTCGTTGGCCGCGGCGAACATGAGCACGCCGTAGAAGGTCAACGCCGCGACGCCGAGGCCGGTGCGGGTGGCCTGGTTACGCGGGCGGTCGAGCAGATGGTGCTCGCGCTTGTCGCCTGTCACCCAGGACTCGATGAACGGATAGGCCGCCATCGCGCCGTACATGACCGGGATCAGGCCGAGAGCTCCGATGGCGACGTTCAGGCTGAGGGTATAGCCGAAGGCGTGGAACTCCAGCCAGCCGGGCAGGAGCCGCAAGGCACCATCGGCGAAGCCCATATACCAGTCCGGCTGGGAGCCGGCGGTGACAGGGGAGGGGTCGTAAGGCCCGTAAACCCAAATCGCGTTGATCTGCACCATTGCGGCCACGACGGCCAGGAAGCCGAAGACGATGAAGAAGAAGCCACCGGCCTTCGCGGCATACACCGGCATCACCGGGAAACCGACGACGTTGTTGTTGGTGCGCCCGGGCCCGGGGAACTGCGTGTGCTTCTGCACCGCGACCATGACGATATGCGCCGTGAACAAGCCGATCAGGATGGCCGGCAGCAGCAGCACGTGGACGCTGAAGAGCCGGGGGATGATCGCCTCGCCCGGGAAGGGGCCGTCGAAGACCATGAACGCCAGATACGACCCGATGACGGGGGCGGACTGCATGAAGCCTTCCGCGGCCCGCAAGCCCGTGCCGGAGAGCAAGTCGTCGGGGAGCGAGTAGCCAGCGAAGCCTTCGATCAGGGCGAGCATCGACAGGATGCAGCCGATGACCCAGTTAAGTTCACGTGGCTTGCGGAAGGCGCCGGTGAAGAAGACCCGGAGCATGTGCGCCGACAGGGCGACGATGAACATCAGCGCCGCCCAGTGGTGCATCTGGCGGATCAGCAACCCGCCCTTGATGTCGAAGGAGATGCGCAGCGAGGACGCATAGGCCTCCGACATCTGCACACCCTGGAGCGGGACATAGGAGCCGTCGTAGGTCGTGTGGCCGGCGCTTGGGACGAACCAGAAGGTCAGGAACACACCGGTCAGTAGGCAGACGATCATCGAGTACATCGCGATCTCGCCGAGCATGAAGGACCAATGGTCGGGGAAGACCTTCTTCATCAAGTAGTTGACGCCCTTGGCGGGGCCGAGGCGGTCATCCACCCAGCCGGCCACGCCACCGAGCTTCTTAGCGCCGGCCGAGGGCGGCGCGGTCACGCGGGCATCGCCGGCACGCAGGCCATCGGCCGGTCGGGTGTTGTCGATGGTGGTCATCCACGCTCCCAGAAGCTCGGGCCGACAGCCTCATGGAAGGGCTGTGCGGCGACAAGGTAGCCCTCACCGTCAACGGTGATCTTCAACTGCGGCAAGGGGCGCTTGGCCGGACCGAAGATGACCTTGCAGTCGTCGGTCACATCGAAGGTCGACTGGTGGCAGGGGCAGAGTAGGTGATGCGTTGTCTGCTCGTACAGGCCGACGGGGCAGCCGACGTGGGTGCAGATCTTGGAGTAGGCGACGATGCCCTCGTGGCCCCAGGCCTGCGCCTTGCGGCCGCCGTCGGTGTCCTGGAACTGCGAGGGGTCGAGACGCATGAGCAGGACAGCCGCCTTGCCCTTCTCCTCGAGTACACCGTGCTCCAGGCCGCCTTCGCCCGTCTCGGGGTCGGGCAGCAGGCCCTCGGGCAGGACGTGGTAGACCGAGCCGATGGTGACATCCGAGGCCTTGATGGGCAGGTTCTCGGGGTCGCGCATCAGGCGCGGGAAGCCATTGGCGTAGGGCTCGTAGGTGCCGTCGTGCGCCGGCGTGCCATTCCACATGGTTTGGGAGAGCTGCTTGCGCGGCAACGGGCCGAGGCTGCCGACCAACTGCACCAGAAGGGGGAGTGAGAACAGGCCGAGCGCACCGCCGAGAGTGGCTTTGATCAACGGGCGTCGGAACAGCTGGCTCGACTCGCCGCCGCCGCGCATGACGTCGACGAAACCCTGGCGGGCCTCGTCGCTGCTGCGCATCGGGTGGCGTTCTTCGACGACCTCAGCGTCGGGCATCAAGGTCTTGGCCCAATGGACGGCGCCGAGCCCGATGCCCAGCAGGCCCAGCCCGAGGCCGATACCCAGGAGCAGATTGCTCGTGGCGATCTTGCCCAGGCCCGGCACGAAGCTGCGATCGTGCGTTCCGACCGCGAAATACGCGACCAGGAACAGCAGGGTGCCCAAGATCGAGAGCCCGAACAGGCCAGCGACTTGGCGTTCGGCGCGCTTGGCACCCATGTCGGACAGGTCCGACAACCGCTCGACATGCGGGGGAAGGCCGGGATTGACGAACTGCTCGGGAATGCCACCGTCACCGATGTGGTGGCCATCGTCCAGGCGGACGACAGTGGTCTCGTGTTCGGACTGGTGCGAACTCACGGATCAGGCTCCCTTCTGTCCGAGCCAGTAGGCGGCGCCCACGAGGATGCCCAGGCCGAAGACCCAGGCGAACAAGCCCTCGGGCACCGGGCCGAGCGAGCCGAGCGCCATACCGCCGGGGTTGCCGGTCTCGTTCATGGCCTTCAAGTAGGCGATGACGTCGTTCTTGCTCTCGGGGCTGATGTTGTTGTCATTGAAGACCGGCATGCTCTGCGGGCCGGTCTCCATGGCTTCGTAGATGTACTTGCCGTCGACCCCCATCAGCGATGGGGCGTATTTGCCACGGGTGAGCGCGCCACCGGCGCCGGCGGAGTTGTGGCACATCGAGCAGTTGGTGCGGAAGATCATCCCGCCCTTGCCCGGGTCGCCGCCCTCACCGGAGGTGTACTTCGCGTCCGGAATCGCCGGTCCGGGAGCCAGGGAAGCGATATAGGCCGCGAGCGCCGCGATCTTCTCGTCATCGAAGGTGACGTCCTTGCCGCGCGGCGCCTGCACGCCGGGCTCGGCCATCGGCATCCGTCCGGTGCCCACCTGGAAGTCCACCGAGGCCGCGCCCACGCCAGCGAGGTTTGGACCCTGCTCAGTGCCCAGAGCGTTCTTGCCGTGGCACGAGGCGCAGTTAGAGGCGAACAATTGCTTGCCCAGGGTGATCTGGTCGGCGGTTGCCTCGGCGGCCGTTGCGGCCTTGGGGGCGAAGGCGGCATACGCGCTACCCGTGATCAGCAACCCCAGCAGAAGCAGGAAGAGGATTGCGGCCGGATGGCGCCGCCGCGCGGCGAGTGCGTTCACAGTGGTCTCTTTTCGTTGCGGCCGGAGGTCACTTGAGCAGGTAGATCGTCGCGAACAGCGCGATCCAGACGACGTCGACGAAGTGCCAGTAATAGGACGTCACGACCGCGCCCGTGGCCTGGGCGTGGCTGTAATGACGGGTGGTGAAGGTCCGGCCGATGATCAGCAGGAAGGCGATCAATCCGCCGGTGACGTGCATGCCGTGGAAACCGGTGGTCAAGTAGAAGACCGAGCCGTAGCCGTCGGAGGAGAGGGTGATCCCGTCGTGCACGAGGTGGGCGTACTCATAGACCTGACCGCCGATGAACAGGGCGCCGAAGATGTACGTCAGGACGTACCACTCACGCATACCCCAACTGCCGACATTGAAGAAGCTGCCGGTGCGGGCGGCTTGGCCGTGCTCGGCCTTGTAGACACCGAGCTGACACCAGACCGAAGAGATGACCAGGACGGTGGTGTTCGCGGCCGCAAATGGCACGTTCAGGGTCGGCGTGTGCTCCGCCCACAGGTCTGGGCGCACCTGGCGAATGGTGAAGTACATCGCGAAGAGTCCCGCGAAGAACATCAACTCACTGGAGAGCCAGACGATCGTCCCGACCGAGACCATATTGGGGCGCGTCACCGGCCCCAACGCGTTGCCGTGAGTGGGCGATGACGTGCCGGAATGAACCGCGGATGCTGTGGCCACGCGGCCATTATGTCGGTAACGGAATCGGAAGTACGCGCGACCCCCCGATTTATGTGCAGGACGTTATGAACCCTGCACGTGGCTAGGCTGTTCCCATGGCCCACAGCACCTCCGCGTCCGAGCCCACCGGTCCGCGCCGACTCTCTGTTCTCCTCTACAGCGATGACATCACCACGCGCGACGCCGTTCGCGCCGGGGTCGGGCGCCGGCCGAGCGCGGATCTGCAGATCGATTCCTGGCGGGAGTGCGCGACCGCCGCCGCGGTTATCGAGGCGGTCGAGAACGACGCCTTCGATCTGCTCGTGCTGGACGGGGAGGCCGCTCCGGTGGGCGGGCTCGGCCTGTGCCGTCAGCTCAAGAACGAGATCTTCAACTGTCCGCCCGTCCTGGTGCTGACCGGGCGCCCGCAGGACGTTTGGCTGGCCGCCTGGTCGCTGGCCGATGCCGCCGTTCCAGCCCCGCTCGACCCCTTGGCGCTGTGCGCGGGGATCGGTCAGGCCCTGTCGGCCGCGCCGGCTCCCGCCGCGCGCTGACGTGCCGATGAGTGGTCCTGCTCCGGCCGCGAGTTGGCCGGATGTCTTGACGCGCCTGCTCAGCGGGTGCGATCTGACCCATGACGAGGCGGCCTGGGCGATGGATCGGGTTTTCTCCGGGGACGCGACCCCCTCGCAGGTCGCCGGCTTCGTCATCGCCCTGCGGGCCAAGGGCGAGACGGTCGAGGAACTGCGAGCACTGGCCGACGTCATGCTGGCCCACGCCCACCGCTTCCAGGCCCCGGCCGAGAGCATCGACATCGTCGGCACGGGCGGGGACCGCGCTCATACGGTCAATATCTCGACGATGTCGGCGATCGTGCTCGCGGGTGCGGGCCTGCAGGTCGTCAAGCACGGCAATCGGGCGGCCTCCTCGTCCTCGGGGAGTGCGGATGTGCTGGAAAGTCTCGGGGTCGACTTGAGGTTGAGCCCAGCTGACGTCGCTTCGGTTGGCGAACGGGCGGGTATCACCTTCTGTTTTGCGCAGGCCTTCCATCCCTCTTTGCGCCACGCGGCGACGACCCGGCGAGAGCTGGGCATCGGCACAGTGTTCAACATGCTCGGTCCGCTGACCAACCCGGCGCAACCGACGTATGCCGCGGTGGGCGTCGCCGACGTGCGTGTCGCGCCGCTCATGGCCGGCGTCTTCGCCGCGCGCGGACGGGAGGCGGTCGTCTTTCGCGGGGGCGACGGGTTGGATGAGTTGACGCTCGCCGGGCCGTCGGATCTGTGGTGGGTGCGCGGCGGCGAGATCGTGCTCGACACGTTGACCCCGGGCGAGGTCGGCCTGGCCGAGGCGCCGTTGTCGGCCTTGCGCGGCGGCGAGCCCGCCCACAATGCCGAGGTCGTGCGCGAGTTGCTGGCCGGGCGGGGGAGCGACGGCGCCGGCTGGCCGGTGCGGGACGCCGTCCTGCTCAATGCCGGGACTGCGTTGGCTCTCGCTCGGGGGGCGGCTCGGCTCGCCGGCGATCGGCCCAGCCTGCTAGCGGCGCTCCGGGCGGGGATCGACGCCGCCGCGGCGACCCTGGACTCCGGGGCAGCGGCGGCTGTGCTCGATCGGTGGGTCTCGGCGACGCGCGCACCTGCTTGAGGCGGCTCGCCTTCGGCGTCAGTTCTCGATGCCGAGGCTGAACGCTGCTTCGAGGTCGTGCCGGGAGTAGGCGCGGAAGGCGATGTGGGTCGCGGTGCGGAGCACTCCTGGGGTCTTGTTGAGCCGGTCGGCGATGACGGCCGCGAGGTCTTCGTGGCGGGCGACCCGGACCATAGCCACGAGGTCGGCCTCGCCGGTCACCGAGTAGACCTCGCTGACGCCGTCCAGATCGGCAATCGCTTGGGCGACCTCCGGGATCTGGTCGACCTCGGCGTTGATCAGGACGATGGCGGTGATCATGGTCGTCAATGTAGCGATCAGGAGCCCTCGAAACGCTCGGGGGGCACCGCTGCCAGGTGGTCCCCGAACCGGCTGGCGCCACCGACCGGGCACGACCAGACGCCGTCGACCGAGACCAGCCGGACGCCCGGTTCTTCGAGCCAGCGCAGGATCTTCTCGCACTCCTCCGGCAGGGCAGCCGGTGCGGGGGCGGGCGCCGGTGCCACCACTTCGGCGCTCGCGCTCAGCGCCTCGACGTAAGGCATGGGGTCGGCGCCACGGGGGCTGCGGGTGCTGCCTGCGAGCCGCCCGAAGCGCACGCAGATCAACTCCCACCCGCCCAGGGGCGAGCGTCGAGCGGCGACGATTTCGGCGGTGGTGGCCAGTGGGGCAAGGCGTTGTGAGCGAGTCAGGCCGCGCACGAGCGCGGCCAGCCGGTCACGCAGGGTGGCGGCATCCTCATACCGCTCGTCGCCGGCGAGTTGTTGCATGCGGCGCTCGAGGGGCGATAAGACGAAGCTGGGATCCCCGACGAGCGCTTCTTGGGCGGAGCGGACCAGCGCGCCATAGTCATCGACAGTCTGAGCGCCGGTGCAGGGCGCGCCGCACCGGCCCATCTCTGCGAGGGCACACGCGGCGGTGAAGCGGGTGACGGAGAGCCGCTGATGGCATCGGCGTAGCGGCACGGCGTCGTGGACGGCCGCCATGGCGTCCTCGGCGGCTGCGCGGGAAGGGAAGGGGCCGACATACGTCGTTGCGTCGCCGCGGACCTGCTTGACGATAGAGAGCCGGGGGAAGGGCTCGACGGTGAGCTTGATCCACACGGCCTTCTCGGGGTGCCGCGAGCGGCGGTTGTAGGGGGGCTTGTGCTCGGCGATCAACCTGAGCTCGCGGACCTGGGCCTCAAGGGCGGTCGCGCAGACGATAGGGGTGACGCTCTCGGCGATCCGCACCATCTCCGACATCCGCCGGCGCTGCTCCGAGGCGGTGAAATAGGAGCGCACCCGGGTGCGGATGTCGACCGAAGTGCCCACATAGAGCACGCGACCGTTGCCGTCCTTGAACTGGTAGACCCCGGGAGCCGACGGCAGGTCGTCGGCGAGATAGCGCTTGCGGCGACGGGCAGGCGGAACGCGTGCAGAGTAGGTCGCGAGCTCCTCGAGCGTCGTGACTCCGAGGCCGCCCACCCGGGCGATCAGGCCGTGCAGGACATCGACAGTCGCCTGGGCATCGTGCAGGGCCCGGTGATCGGGGGCGACGTCGGAGTGGAAGACCCGGGCCAGTGAGGACAGCTTGTGGTTGGGCGCTTCGTCGCGGGTGACCAAGGCTCGGGCGAGCAGGACGGTGTCGAGAACGGTGGCGCCGGGCCATGGGGTGCTGGTGGCCGCAGCCGCCGCTTTGAGGAAGGAGATGTCGAAGCGGGCGTTGTGGGCGACCAGGACGGCGTCACCGGCGAACTCCAGGAAGCTCGGGAGCACCGACTCGATGCGGGGAGCCGAGGCGACCATGGCGTTGGTGATGCCGGTCAACGCGCTGATGACCGGTGGGATGGGCACGCGCGGATTGACCAGGCTCTGGAACTCGCCGAGCACCTCGCCACCGCGGACCTTGACGGCACCGAACTCAGTGATGTGGTCGCCGTGCGCGCTGCCGCCCGTCGTCTCGAGATCGACCACGACGAAGGTCACCTCGTTTAAAGGGGTGCCGAGGTCGTCGAGCGTCCCTTGGATCGCCCGGGGGAGGACCGCGGAGCCGGGAGCTCGCTGCGAGGGGCGGGCCAGCGTGGTGGTCGACATGGGAAAGACGCTAGAGATGACCACCGACAAGCCTCCCCAGGCGCCGCCGACACGCGGCGAAAGGGGGTTGTCGGTGGTCATCTCTAGCGTCTTTCCCAAGGGTCACCGGGCTTCGGATACCCGAGCACCTGATCGACGCAAGTCACCGAAGGAAGGAAGCCACCATGTGGATCGATTGCCAAAGCTGCCCGGTCGCGCAGACGCACTGCGGCGAGTGCGTGGTCACCAGCCTGCTCGACATCATCCCGGTCGGCCGGGCCGAGATGCAGATCGACGTGGATGTCGCCCTGGATGCACGGGAGCGGGCTGCGGTCACCGCCTTGGCCAGTGCCGGACTGATCGGCGCCGAGACGGCCGCGACCGCCCGGGCCCGCATCAGCCGGCCGGCCCCCGTGGGTTTCAGATCGGCGACGGGGTAAAGGCGGCCGCGACGTCCTGATCACGCGGCTGCGGACCGTGATCGCGCTCGGCGGCCGCATCGGCGACCAGCGAGACAGCGACCAGGCCGGCCACCAGCCAGAACTGGTTATAGAAGGCCTGCTTGTTGACGAGATTCGCGGCGAGCAGCACCAGGGCCACCCAACGCAGCAGTTCACCGAGCGGCGGCTGCCGGCGCCGGACGGCGATCATTCCGGCCGCCAGAGTGCCGAGGATCACCAGGCCGGTGATCCAGAACGGCAGCGTGACTCCGAATCTGTTCAGAGCCAGGAGATACCACGTGTTGGCGAATTTGATCGGGTGGAAGCCCACCAGCAAGGTGATGGTGTCGTGGACGAAATCCGCCGGGGCGGTGATGAACCACGGCGCGATCAAGACGCCGGTCAGGGCCCCGGTGCCGATCGCGCGCGCCGGGCCGAAAGACCGCCAGCACAGCAGCAGGGGGAGCACCAGTGCCAGGTGCTGCTTGCTTGCGCAGGCGAGCGCCAACGGCACGATCGCCCACCAGGAGCGTCCCGACCGCACGAGAACCGCCCACCAGACCAGGGCCGTCAGCAGCAGCGGTTCTGTCCAGGCCTGGTCGACCTGGGTCAAGGTCCCCGGTGGAAGAAGGATCAGGCAGATCGCCGCCGCGGTCGCCCACCGCGCGTCGGCCGCGCCCGTGGCGGCGAGGAGCCGGTGGCGCAACTCCGAGCGGGCACCCCCGGCGCGTGATCGAACGGAGCCTTCAGCCGCAGCGATGCGGGTCGGAGCGCCGATCGGACGAGAGAGTTGCCAGATGCCGGCCGCGAGCACCAATGACCAGATCAGCAACATCCAGCGGACATCGCCGAAGAGCCACCGTCCGGGGGCGAGGAGCACCGTGCTCCACGGCAGATAGGTATAGGCGTCCTTGATGCCCGGCGAGCCGGTCCAGGTCATCGTGTAGAAGTTCTCGAAGCGCGCCAGGGCGTCCGACGATTGCTGCAGGATCACCCAGACGTCGATTTTGGGCCGGTGATCGGTGGTGATGGCGATGACGCTCGCCGCGACATAGGCGCTGATCGCAGCGACCCAGGCCAGTCCGGGGCGATTGCGGCCCAGAGCCAGGGCGGCTCCGAGGGCGCCGATGGCCAAGGCGATCCGTGCCGTCCACTCCCAGCCGTCCGACAGCCAACTCCACAGCGGCACGGCGAGGCCCACAACGGCCGCCCCGCACAGGGCCAGGGCCATCGTGCGTCGTCCCATGCGCACGCGGGTCTCGGTGACCAACCACCAGGCGAGCAGTCCGCAGACGGCCGTCAGGGTGAGCACGATGGCGACCCGGAAACGCACCACGCTCCACTGCAGGACGCCGAAGTAGGCCAACCATGCGCAGGCCACCAGCCACGGCGCGAACCGGCGGGCAGGCATACGGGCTCCAAGAGGGGACGGGCGGATGGGGGCTCGGACAACAAGCATCGGGCGGCGTCCCGCGGACGCATGCCGCGGCAATCCTAGGCGGTGCGCACAGGTTAGGCTTCCGCGCATGGCGGACAGCACCGAGTCCTCGATCGTCATCAACGCCGAGCCCGGAGCGGTGCTCGACGTGATCGCCGACCTCGAGGCCTATCCCGAGTGGACCGGCGAGATCAAGAATGTGACGATCCTCGCCGAGGAAGGTGACGGCTGGCCCGACCGCGTCGAGATGACGATGGACGCGGGCGTCATCAAGGACACCTATGTCCTGGATTACGAATGGGATGTCACCGAGGACGGGACCGGGCAGGTCTCGTGGACCCTGGTCGAGGCGAGTGTCCTGAAGGCCATGGATGGCGCCTACACCCTGGCCGCGGTCGAGGAGGGGACGCTGGTCGAATACCGGCTGCTCGTCGACCTGAAAATTCCCGTGCTGGGCATGCTCAAGCGCAAGGCCGAGAAGGTCATCATCGAGACCGCGCTGAAGGAACTGAAGAAGCGGGTCGAGTCGCTCTGAGCCGGGTCCTGCTTTTCACAGGTAAGGGCGGCGTCGGCAAGACCACGACAGCGGCCGCCACGGCGGTTGCCAGTGCTCGATCGGGCGTGCGCACGCTGGTGATGTCCACCGATGCCGCACATTCTCTCGGTGATGCCCTCGACCGCGACCTGACCGCGACCGCCATTGGCGGGCCGGCGCTCATCGAGCCGGGGCTGGCCGCCTTGCAGGTGAGTGGTCGTCGACATGTCGACGGCTCCTGGGGCATCGTCCGGCGCTATCTCGTGGAGACCCTCGGTGCCCTAGGCGTCGACCCGGTGGTGGCCGAGGAGATGACGTCATTGCCCGGTGCGGAGGAGATTGCCGCCCTGCTGGAGTTGCGTGAGCAGGTGGATTCCGGGGAATGGGAGTTGATCGTCGTCGACTGCGCGCCCACGGCGGAGACCCTGCGGTTGCTCGCCCTGCCCGAGAATCTCGCCTGGCACCTGAATCGGATGCTGCCCGGGACCGCCGGGATCCGCCGTGCCGCGCGGCCGGCCGCGGCCGCGGCCCTTGGGATCCCCCTGCCCGGCCCGGAGATCGTCGACGTCGTCCGGGGCTGGTATGCCGCGATGCTCGAGATCCATCGCCTGCTGGCCAGCGCTTCGGCATCGGTGCGCCTGGTGACGACTCCCGAGAGCGTCGTGATTGCCGAGGCCCGGCGCACGTGGACCTCGCTGAGTTTGTACGGCTACGCCGTGGATGCCGTCTATGTGAACAAGATCTTGCCGACCCCCGCCGAGACCGGTGACGACGGCAGCGCGGCCGCCTGGTTGCACTCGTGGAATGCGGCGCAGGCGCGGGGAATCGACGAGGTGGTGGTCTCCTTCGCGGGCCTGCCCGTCGTCACCTCGCCCTATCTCGATCGCGAGCCCATCGGGCCGGACGCCCTGGCCGACCTCGCCGCTCGGCTGGTCCTGGGCGACCTGGCCGATCGCAGCCCCCTCGATCCCGTCGACGTCGCGGCGATGACGGTGGAACGAACGGCCGACGGCTATGCCCTCGGGCTCCGGTTGCCGTTCACCAGCGCCGACGAGGTCGGTCTGCAGCGTAGGGACAACGATCTCTTGCTGACGGTGGGGGAGCACCGGCGGATCGTCACGCTGCCCTCGGTGCTTCGGCGCTGCGATGTGGCCGGCGCGCGGGTTCGGTCGGGGACTCTGACGGTGGCTTTCGTCCCCGACCCCGCACAATGGCCGCGATGAACGACGACCGGAGTGAGCGGGCGGACGCCCTGGCCGACGAGGCTGCCCGGCTTTTCGACGCGGTAGAAGCCGTGACCGGGTTAGGCGCGTCGTCGCGGCAGACTCGCTCGCGCCCGCCCCGGCAGCAGTCGGCGCAGCGTCCCGCGCCCCCGGTTGAGCCCGATGCCGCCGGCTGGCAGCTGCCGGCCGATGCGGACGACGCGAGCGCCGGACCCGCTGAAGCGAACGAGCCGCCCAGTTCCCACCCGGGTGGTGAACACCCGACCACGTGCACCTGGTGCCCGGTATGCCGCGGGGTCGACACCCTGCGCGCCGTTGACCCGGACACCGTCGCCCGCCTCGCGGACGCCGTGGGCATGCTCGCCACCGCCTTGGGCGAACTCGCCGGAACGCTGCGCGAACGTCTTCCCGTCCCCCGTCACGACGACCGCGGCAGGCCGGGCGATCCTGGTGGGCCGGGCGAGGGTGACGGGCCGGCCCGGGGCCATCGGCCAGCACCTAGCTCCGTCGCGGCGCGCGACGGACTCGACGCAACGTGGAGCCGCGGGGGCGGCGGGGGCCGGGGAACGGCATACGACATACCGGTGCTGGGCGAGGAGGAGAACTGACATGGCGCAGGATGCGGCGCAGCGGCCCGTGGGCGATCTTGCGATCGGGGTCGATATCGGCGGCACCAAGGTCGCGGCCGGGATCGTCGACGAGCAGGGTGCGGTCGTGGCGCGGGCCCGCGCCGACACCCCGGACCGCTCGGTGCGGCCTAAGGTCGTCGAGGACACCATCGTCGGCGTGGTCAACGAGTTGCTGCATCAGGCCCCCGGTCGGATCGCCGCCGTTGGGATCGGTGCGGCCGGCTTCGTCGCGGCGGACCGGGCGACCATCGTCTTCGCGCCGCACCTGTCCTGGCGCCAGGAGCCGCTGCGCGACCGCCTGAGCGCCCTGATCGAGCCGCCGATCTTCATCGACAATGATGCCAATGCGGCGATTTGGGCCGAGGGCAAGTTCGGGGCCGCTCGCGGGGAAACCTCGGCGATGATGATCACCCTCGGCACGGGCATCGGCGGCGGCATCCTGATGAATGGTGAGGTCATCCGCGGCCGATTCGGGATCGCCGGCGAGTTCGGTCACATGCAGGTGGTGCCGGCTGGGCACCGCTGCGAATGCGGCAACCGCGGCTGCTGGGAGCAATACGCCTCCGGCAACGCCCTCGTGCGCGAGGCCCGCTCGCTCGTCGCCGCGAACAGCCCCCTCGCCCGGGACCTGTATGAGCGCGTCCAGGGCGACGCGAGCCAACTGACCGGTCCGCTGGTGACCGAGGTGGCCAAGGCCGGCGACCGGACGGCCATCGAATTGCTCGCCGAAGTCGGCGACTGGCTGGGCGTCGGGCTGGCCAATCTGGCCGCGGCCTTCGACCCGGGCGCCTTCGTCATCGGCGGTGGGGTCAGCGCGGCTGGTGATCTGCTCATTGAGCCCGCTCGGGCGGCCTTCCGGCGCCAGTTGACCGGCCGCGGCTTCCGGCCCGAGGCGCGTATCGTCCGGGCCGAACTCGGCAATGAGGCCGGCATGATCGGTGCAGCGGACCTGGCCCGGGCGAGCGTGCTCGGCGGATGACGGCGTTGCGGGTCGCGAGCTACAACACCCGTGACTTCCTCGATGACCGGGCGGCCGCCGCGCGGATCGTGCAGGCGATCCGCCCCGACGTCCTGTGCCTGCAAGAGGTGCCGCGCCGGCTCTTCGCCGCGCATCGGATTCACGCCTTCGCCCTCGCCTGCGGGATGCGGTGGCCGGGTCATCACCGCGGCAGCGGGGGCACGACGATTCTCCTCGGCCCGCGCGTGCGCCTGACCTTCAGCCAGCATCACCGCCTCCCTGTCCGCTTGGGTCAACGCACCCGCGGGTATGCCGTGGCTCGCCTCGCAGTCGCCGGTTCGGCTGCAGTGACGGTGGCTTCCGTGCACCTGTCCCTACGGCCGCTGGAACGCGCGGCGCACGCCCGAGCGATTCTTGCCGCGATCGGTTCCGACGAGGCGATCATCTGCGGGGACTTGAACGAGCAGGCGGACGGCCAGGCGTGGCGCCTTATCGCCACTCCGTTGCGGCTGGTCTCGCCCTTGACCCCGACCTTCCCGGCCCGCGCGCCCCGCAAGCTGCTCGACGTGGTCTTCGCCTCACCAGGCATCGAGGTGGTGCCGGCGCAGCCGCTCGAATTGGATGCGGACGATCTGGTGGCTGCCAGCGATCACCGCCCGGTGTGGGCCGACCTCGTGCTCAAGCCCGTCCCGGGCGCCTGAGCCCGGACCGCCGAAGCGGGTCAGACGACCGCGCCGTTGTCGTGGTCGTCGTCCGACGAGCCACGAAGCACGAGGAGCACAAAGCCCCCCAGACTCATGGCGATGGCCAGCCACATCCACCAGCCGGCCACGTCGGGCCGGAAGAGCACCAGCCACAACAGCAGGAGCGGCCCGCCCACCAGACCCACGATGATGCCCCAGAAGTGCAGATCCTCCTGCGGGGGCAGCGGGCGCGGCTCGGGCGGCTCGAAGTGGTCCTCGTCCTCGACTTGGTCGAGGATCTCGTCATAGGGCGCCTCATTGGTCGCGCCCCGCCACACCGGGAAGTTGGGCGCGGCCGGCGGTGTCCGGCGGATCGGGCGGCGCTCGAACAAGGGCGGATTGATCGGACCTCGGCGGCTCTCGAGGCCGGACAGGCCGGTGCCTTGCCCGCCCGCCCCGGCGGGCTCCGTGTCCGTTTCGGAAGCCCGAGCGTGGGTATCGCCATCGCCACGGTCACCGGGTGAGTTCGCGTCCGAGGTGATCGGCGGGCTGGCCGCAGCGGACGAATTCTCTTCCGGCGCAGGATCGTTGGCCTCCGAGGAACTGGCCATGGCGGGGTCCGCATCCGGCCCGTCCTCGCCGGAGACGATTGGCTCCTGCTCGGCCGAGGGGTCGTCCAGTGCGGTTGACTCCACGCCCTTGGCGAGCGCGGCATTGCGTTCGCTCTGCGCACCGGTCAGGTGCCAGCCCGCGACGATCTCGGCGAAACGACGATCGATATCGTCATCGCGCAGTTGCGGGTCGGGCTCACGCACGGGTCAATCCTCGCACGGCGCGGCCACGGTTGGCGGCCTCTCGCCTACGCCGACCGTCCCGACGCGTCGGCGCCACCGCACGGGCCCGGTGCCGTAGAGTGCCGAGAAGATAACGGCGGCATAAAGCCATGATGGCGGGGAAAGGTGCGGGCCTTGTTCTATTGGCTCCTGAAGGTCGTTCTCGTGGGGCCGCTGCTGCGTCTGTTGTTCAAGCCGCAGGTCGAGGGCCTAGAGCACGTCCCGGCCGACGGCGCCGCGATCCTGGCCAGCAATCACCTTTCCTTCTCCGACTCCTTCTTCCTGCCGCTCGTCGTCGACCGGCGCATCACCTTCCTGGCCAAATCCGACTACTTCACCGGACGCGGGGTCAAGGGGTGGTTGACAGCGGCCTTCTTCCGCGGTGTCGGACAGGTGCCGATTGATCGCTCGGGTGGGCGCGCGAGCGACGCCGCGCTGCATACGGGCTTGCGGATCCTGCGCGAGAACAAGCTGCTGGGGATCTATCCCGAGGGCACGCGCAGCCCCGACGGCCGCCTCTATCGCGGGCGCACCGGCGTGGCCCGGATGGCCCTCGAAGCGGGCGTGCCCGTCATCCCGGTCGCCATGATCGACACCGACAAGGTCCAGCAACCCGGCAAGGCCATCCCGACGATCCGCCCGGTGGGCGTACGCATCGGCGCGCCGCTGGACTTCTCGCGCTATGACGGCATGGCCGACGACCGCTACGTCCTGCGCTCGATCACCGACGAAATCATGTATGCCCTGATGGAGTTGTCGGGCCGCGAATACGTCGATGTCTACGCCACCACGCAGAAGAAGCGCCTGCTTGCGGCCGCCCGAGCCCGTGCTGAGGCGGTTTTGCCCCATCGTGCCGCACCGGTCCCGCCGGTCATCGCACTCCCGGAGTCCGCGGCCGACCGTTCGACCGAGCAGGCGCCGCCCGCCGAGCCGGACACCTTGCGCCGCGCAAGCTGAGCCACCCGTGGCCACCGTCTCCGCCCCGATGCCCGGGGTGCTCGTGGCGTTCACGCGCGGTCTGGCGATCTTCCGACCCCTGGCCTTGGCGTATGCCGGCGTGCTCGCCTGGGTGCACCGCGCCGACATGACCCGCCCATCGGCAGCGATCGCGACCTTCGCCGTGCTGGCGATCTGGTCGCTGATCGCCTCGTGGCGCCGGACGATCACGCTCCGCATGGCTGCCATCGACCTGACCCTCGCCAGTGCCGGCATCGCGGCGACCAGCCTGGCCTATCCGCGCGCCACCGTGGTCGCCGGGGCCTTGACCCTCCCGGGGATCTGGTCGAGCTCCGGAGTGGTCGCGGCAGCCATCGCCGGGGGCACGCGCTGGGGCATCGTCGGCGCGACGGTGATCTCCATCGCCGACCTTGCCTCGGTGATCACGCCGAACTTCGGCACCATCCACAACATCGTGCTGCTCTACCTCCTCGGAGCGCTCATCGGCCTGTCCACCTCGTTGGCCCGCGAAAGCCAGCGCCTCTTCGAGATCTCGGTGCGCGCCCAGGAGGCGTATGCCGAGCGCGAACGCCTGGCGCGCATCGTCCATGACGGCGTGCTCCAGACCCTGGCCTATGTGCACCGCCGCGGCACCGAAATCGGGGGCGAGAGCGCCGAACTGGGCATTCTGGCCGCCGATCAAGAACGGTCTCTGCGGGCGCTGGTCAGCGGGCGGGCCACGCCCACGGCCGCGGCCACCGACGTGGATATCGCGGCGTGGCTGCATACGCTCGTCGCCCCTGGCATCACTGTGAGTGCGCCTGCGGAGGCGGTCACCATGCCGAGCGCGCGGGCCCGAGAGATCCAGGCTGCGGTCGAAGGCGCGCTGGAGAATGTCCGTCGGCACGCCGGCCCGGACGCACGCACGTGGATCCTGCTGGAGGATCTCGGCGACCAGGTGAGCCTGACGATTCGTGACAATGGCGCCGGTATGCCGTCCGGTCGCCTCGCCGAGGCTGCCGCCGAGGGCCGCCTCGGGATCGCCTCCTCCATCCACGGGCGCCTGGTCGATCTGGGCGGCACGGCCACCTGGGACAGCGCGCCGGGGCGAGGATGCACGGTCACCCTGCGCGCGCCGAAGGATCTCGAACCCCTCGCCAGACCGGCCGCCCGGCCGGATTCCGCGCGGACCACGGCCCTGCGCGAGGCGCGCCGCGCCGGCATACCGGCCCCGATTCCGAAGGAGGAGCGATGACCCTGCGTGTCTTCGTCGCCGACGATCATCCGTTGTGGCGCGATGCCTTGGCAGCCTACCTGGAGCGCGCCGGCTTCACGGTCGTCGGCACGGCCGCCGACGGGCCGGCCACGGTGCGGCGCGTCACGGCCGTGCAGCCGGATGTGTTGCTGCTGGACCTGAACCTGCCCGGCCTGCATGGCGCCGATGTGTGCGCCCAGGTCGCGGGGCTCGGCACCAAGGTGCTCATCCTCTCCGCGAGCGGGGAGGAACGCGATGTGCTGGCCGCGATGAAGGCCGGGGCACTCGGCTATCTGGTGAAGTCCGCCACCAGCCCTGAGATCGTCGACGCGGTCGCCGCCACCGCCCGCGGTGAGGCCACGTTCACGCCGGGCCTGGCGGGGCTGGTGCTGGGGGAGTACCGCAAGCTGGCCAGCGAGCCGCCCGCCGATGAGCGCCCGGTGCCTGAACTGACCGACCGCGAGGTCGAGATCCTGCGGCTGGTCGCGATGGGCCTGTCGAGCAAGGAGATCGCTGAGCAGCTGGTCATCTCCCACCGGACGGTCCAGAACCACGTCCAGAACACGCTGGGCAAGCTCCAACTGCACAACCGTGTCGAACTGACCCGCTTTGCGATCGAACGCGGTCTGGACGAGGTCCGCTAAGGCGTCGGGCCGCCGAGCGACCGCGTGCCGGGGTGCCCGCGATCCGGGCGCGAGGCCCGCAAACGCGGCGGCAACCTATCCTGTATCGGTGACCACGACGGCTGCCCCCATGACGCATCTGCTGGACGGGCCGGGGCGACCGGCCGCACAGCAGCCGTCCTGGCCGGACGCCGAGGCGCTCAAGGGTGCCATTGACACGCTCGCGAGCTTCCCGCCGGTCGTCTTCGCCGGCGAGTGCGATGTGCTGCGGGAGCGGATGGCGCTCGCCTCGCAGGGCAAGGCGTTCGTGCTCCAGGGTGGCGACTGTGCCGAAACCTTTGCGGCGGCGACCGCCGACAACATCCGCGACCGGGTCAAGACGATCCTGCAGATGGCGGCGGTGCTCACCTATGGGGCATCGGTGCCGGTGGTCAAGGTCGGACGTATGGCCGGCCAGTATGCCAAGCCCCGCAGCAGCGATGTCGAGACCCGCGACGGCGAGACCCTGCCGGCCTACCGCGGCGATATGGTCAACGACTTCGAGTTCACGCCGCAGGCGCGCATCCCCGACCCGCAGCGCATGGTGCGCGCCTACCATGCGAGCACCGCGACGCTCAATCTGGTGCGCGCCTTCACCACTGGCGGGTATGCCGATCTGCGGCACGTGCACGACTGGAACAAGGGCTTCGTCGCGACGCCAGCCAATGCGGCATACGAGAAGCTGGCGCGCGATATCGACAAGGCCATGCGCTTCATGCTTGCCTGCGGCGCGGACTTCGACGCGATGCGCGCAACCGAGTTCTTCGCGGCGCACGAGGCGTTGATCCTCGATTACGAACGGCCGCTGACGCGCGTCGATCACCGGTCCGGGCGACTCTATGACACCTCCGGGCACTTCATCTGGATCGGGGAGCGAACCCGCGATCTTGACGGTGCCCACATCGATTATGTTGCGCGCGTTCACAATCCGATCGGTGTGAAGCTGTCGACCAAGACGACGGCCGATTATGTCGAGCAGGTCATGGACCGGCTTGACCCCGAGCGCACGCCCGGCCGGCTGACCTTCATCACCCGGATGGGCGCGCGCCAGATCCGCGATGCACTGCCGCCGATCATCGAGGCGGCGACCGCAGCCGGTGCGGCGGTGACCTGGATCTGCGACCCGATGCACGGCAACACGTTCGAGTCCTCCTCGGGCTACAAGACGCGCGACTTCGCCGATATCGTCGAGGAGGTGCACGGCTTCTTCGACGTGCATCGCGCGTTGGGCACCGTCCCGGGCGGCATCCACATCGAGTTGACGGGCAATGACGTCACCGAGTGCATCGGCGGCGCCGAGAAGATCCTCGACGCCGACCTGACCAAGCGGTATGAAAGCGTGTGCGATCCCCGCCTGAACCACCGGCAGGGCCTCGAACTCGCCTTCCTCGTCGCCGAGATGCTCGGCGACGACTGACGGTCCTCGTCTGACGGCGGCGGCGTGAAGGTCGATGTCGGGCTGGTGCTCGCCAGCCTTTCCGCCCGGCGCCGGAAGACCCTCGTTCGCACGGGAACATTGCCCAGGCGAACGAGGGGTTTGTGTTGCGCAGGGCCGCCTACAACTCGGGCGCTCCGGCAAGGGCGGCGCTCAGCGCGTTCTCGGAGAGGGCTTCGTCGGTGAGGGTCCCGCCGAAGTAGCTCTGATAGGCGCCGAGTTCGAGCAGGCCATGGCCGGAGAGGCCGATCACGATGACCTTCTCCTCGCCGGACTCGGTGCAGGCGAGCGCCTCGCGGCGGGCCTGGGCGATGGCGTGCGACGACTCCGGTGCCGGGATAACGTCCTGGGACGGAACGGTGACCGGATTCGAGCGGTTGAGACCCGATAACGCTCCGCCGGTGGTTGAGCGGAAGCCCGCGTCCTTACCAGAGGGGGTGGTGCCTACCCTGAAGCTTCAGGGTTCCCGCAAAAGTCGAACCGTGGCCCACGCGGTGATGGCGAACGACAAGCCGATCATCAGTAGACCCTATGGCAGTGGGGTGCCACCCCACATCGAGAAGACGGAGAAGCCAGCCATGGCTAGCCCGAGGAGCATTAGGGCCATTCCGGGCACCCTTCGATGAAGTGGACGAAACCTGCGCGCGTCTCCCTGATGCGACCTGTTCGATCATCTGACAGCGCATCGCCCATGAGGCATACCCTTCTGGCTGCGTCGGTCTCCGCCACTCTGGCCCTGGTGTGTCTGCCTATGGCCGACGGGGCCCAGGCGGCGCCCAACATGGGGACGACCCCAGTGATATCCACATCGGCGATGCCTGCCCTTGCTGAGGCCGTTGCCGCAGCAGGGACACCGTCGACCGGATCGCCTGTGTATGTCGCTCCCCCGGCCAACTCGGTCGCCATGGTTTAGGCGTCTGCGAATGCCTCGGCAACCGGCGGCATCGCCCTGGTCGCCCCGGCCAACTATGACCCCGTGGCGGTCAAGCAAACCTTGGGGAGATGGCCCGTGGGACAAGTCCGGCTGTTCGGACCAACGGGTGCGTTTCCGGCGGCCTTCGTCAGCGGTCTGTAACCCGCTTACACCGGGGACTCGACGCGGGTCGGCGCAAGCCGTTACCAATGGTCGGAGGCATCCGTGAACGCCTCGTTGCGCCGGGACGTAGTCCTAGCCAACGGTCCCGCGGGACCTCGATGGTCACCTCGCCGGGCGGCGGGGGTGGTCACGGTCTTGGCGCGAGTTCCGTTGCGGGAGTTATCGTTGTTTCGGCCCTCGACGGCGTGTTTGTCGTAGCCGAGGTGCTCGGTCATCTCCTCCCCCGCACGCGGGGGACCCCCACTCGAGAGCGATCTCGAGCACATCCTTGGTCAAGACCTTCAACAGCCCGTTCGGGCCGGTCAGGTCCTCACCGCGGCCGCGGGCGGCC
>NZ_DAOQZV010000018.1:0-19568 GCF_035343835.1 Nostocoides sp.
GCGCCGTCGATTGCCGCGCCGGCGAGCGGCGCGGATGCGGCGGCTGGGAGGGTGAGGGCGCCGGCGAGGAGCGCGAACGCCCAAGTCAGCGAACGGCACACGGGCTGGGGACGAGGCATGGGGGGACCTTTCACAGCAACAGCCAGGCACTGGCAATGGGCCAACCTAACCGACCGAAGGTCGCGACACGCGGCCCGGGACGCGCCAAGTGACCACTAACCGCGCGACTTATGCTTGAGCACCCGGCCGGCATCCGTCGACCGTCCTGTACTGATGCGAAAGCTCCCCTCCTGCCTTCATGATTCGCTTCGAGAACGTCACCAAGACCTACCCGCGCACAACGCGTCCCGCCCTCGACGACGTCAGCCTGGAGGTCGAGCGGGGCCAGTTCGTCTTCGTCGTGGGCCCCTCGGGGTCCGGCAAGTCGACGATGCTGCGCCTGGTCATCCGGGAGGAGCCGACGACCTCGGGCAGCGTGCTCGTGGCCGGTCACGACCTCGGCCTGCTCGCGCCGCGCAAGGTGCCGCGCCTACGCCGGCAGATCGGCACGGTCTTCCAAGACTTCCGCCTGCTGCCCAACAAGACGGTCGGCCAGAACGTCGCCTTCGCCCTGCAGGTGCTGGGCAAGCCCAATCGGGTCATCAAGCACGTCGTGCCCGAGACCTTGGAGTTGGTCGGGCTCGAAGGCAAGGGACGGCGGATGCCCCACGAGCTCAGCGGCGGTGAGCAACAGCGGGTCGCGATCGCGCGGGCCGTGGTCAACAAGCCGGCGATCCTGCTCGCCGACGAACCGACCGGCAACCTCGATCCGGTCACCAGCCTCGACATCGTGCGCCTGCTCGCCTCGATCAATGCGAACGGAACGACCGTCCTGATGGCTACCCACGACAATGTCATCGTCGATGAGTTCCGCCGGCGCGTCATCGAACTCGCGGACGGCAAGGTCATGCGCGATGAAGCCCAGGGTTCGTATGTCCCGCGACCCGATGTCCCCGCCCGGCCGGTGCCCACCGAACTCGACGAGAGCGACCTGTGGACGCCCCCGGAGACCTGGGCCGATGACGTCGTGCGTGGGGAGGACTAGGCCATGCGCTTGCGTTTTCTCCTCGGCGACGTCTGGGTCGGCCTGCGCCGCAATCTGTCTATGGCAATCTCGGTGGTCCTGGTCACGATGATCTCGCTCTTCCTGCTCGGTCTCGGTCTGCTCGCGCAGCGCCAGGCCGATGTCATGAAGGGCTATTGGTATGACCGCGTTCAGGTCTCGATCTTCTTGTGCACCAAGGACTCTCGACAGCCCAATTGTGCGGGCGCGGTGACCGAGGACCAGAAGGCCAATATCAAGACCCAGCTCGATCAGTTGCGTCCGCTGGTCAAGGACGTCTTCTACGAGTCCGAAGAGGACGCCTTCAAGCGCTTCAGCGAGCAATTCAAGGACACCCCGCTCGTCGGCAATGTCAAGGTCGGCGACATCCCGCAGAGCTATCGCGTCCAGTTGTCCGATCCGGCGAAGTTCGAGGTCGTCGCAAGCACCTTCGAGAATGCTCCGGGGGTCGCCTCGGTCCAGGACCAAAAGAAGGTGCTGGAGAAGCTGTTCACGATCCTCAACCGGTTCACCCGGTATTCGGTGTTGCTCGCCGGCTTGATGGTGGTCTGTGCCACCTTGCTGATGGCCACGACGATCCGGCAGGCGGCGTTCAGTCGGCGGCGCGAGATCGGCATCATGCGGCTGGTCGGTGCGTCGAATATGGCCATCCGTCTGCCCTTCATCGCCGAGACCCTGATCGCGGCTCTCGTCGGTGCCGGGCTGGCGCTCGGGTTGCTCGTCGCCTGCGTCAAGGCCCTGGTGGGCAGCAACGCGCGCAACGTCGTCCTCAACCAGGCGACCATCGGCGCGGGCGATGTCTGGAGTATCGCGCCCTACCTCGGCGGCACCGCGCTGTTGCTCGGCATCGTGACGTCCACGATCACCTTGTGGCGCTATCTGCGGGTCTGACCGTGTCCCGATCGTGACCTGTCGGGGGGTATAGCCGAGGCGGTTGCTGGGTAAGTCGCGGGTGACAGTGTGGACACCCGCGAGGAGGAATCGCCCACGATGGCGCTTTTGCCCCCCATCCCCGGGCCGGTTGCCGGCCGCACCAGCGAGGCAGAGTGGCGAGCCGCCCTCGCGAACGCCGCGTTGCCCGAACTGACCTGGCGGAGCCTCGGCACGCCCGACCGCGCGCTCGTGCTGGACACTGTGCCGGGCGAGGGCATTTTCGCGATCGGTGGACTGCTGGTCGGCCTCACTAAACGCGGATGCGCCGTGGACGTCGTCACCCTCAGCGCGGGCGATGTGCGCGCCGCAGCGGCATACGGCGAGGATGAGATCGGTCTGGCAACCCGCCGGCTGCGTGAACATCGGTCGGCGCTTGACATCCTGCTGCCGGCGTCTCGGCTGATCTACCTCAAACTGCCCGTCGAGGCACTTGCCGGCAATGAGGGCGAAATCGCCGACCGGCTCACGAGCGTGACCGATCTCGCCCCGGCGCAACTCGTCTTCGCGCCCTATCGCCTCGACGGCGCGCCCGCTCAGGAATCGGTCGGTGCGGCGGCGGCCAAAGTCGCGGCTGGGCTCGGCGCCCTGCACGTGGAGATGCCCGTTCAGTTGTGGCACACCGCTCGGCCGGAGAACCTGCCCTGGTCAGATCTCTGGCAGCACCAGCCGCCTCCCGCGGCGGTGGCCGTCAAGACCCGCGCCATGGCGTGCTTCACCTCGCAGATCGTCCCGGCGCCGATGGCTGCGGGCGCCAGTGCCCCGCTCGGTGATCAGGCTCTGGTGTGCTTCGAAAGGCCGGTCGAGGTGGTCGTCGCCGACCGCCTCCGGCTTCGCTAAATCACGTGCTGGAGTTGACGACGCAGTTTTGGGAGAATCCCGGCCAGGATTCGGCTGATCTGAACCTGGCTCGTGCCGATGTGGTCCGCGATGCGCGCTTGCGGAAGATCCTCCACGAAGCGCAGCCGGAGGATCTCCTGCTCACGAGTGCTCAGGCCGGCCACCGCTGCGCGCAGCGCCTCATGCCGCTCCCAGGACCCGACCGGGTCATCGCCGCCACCGGTCGAGTCGCCGCCCCCCATGTCGATGTTGATGGCGTAATAGGCGCCGTGCAGAAGTCGCGCGGCCGCGAGATCCGCCAACGGGACGCCGATCGCCTGGGCTACTTCTTCCTCGGTGACGTTCCGGCCGAGCCGTTGCTGCAGGGTCGCCTCGGTCGGTGCGATCTGGGCCTGCAACTCCTGCAAGGCCCGAGGCGGCCGAACGCTCCACGCGTGATCCCGGAAGTGACGTCTGATCGCGCCCGACATGGTGGCGACGGCATACGCCCCGAAGCGGGCCTGGCTGTTGCCGGGGAAGCGATGCACGGCGTCGACCAGGGCCAGGCGGGCGACCTGTTCCAGGTCGTCGGCGTCGACGCCGCGTCCGCGGAAGCGACGGGCGGTTCCGTCGGCGAGGGGCAGAGCAGCTACCACGGCAAGCTGTCGCAGGTGGCGTTGCCGAGCCGGGTCGTGCTCCGCGAGCGCGTTCCGGACAAGGGTGTCCAGATGATCGGAGTCCATGGCAGGGTCGTCCTTCGGCACCGGAGTGTCGAGCGGCCGGACTCTGTTGGACCGTTTCGGCGTGCGTGAAGATCTCATCACTCGCAGACCGACGATGCAAACTGGTGTGAGGAGTCATGACGTGAACCCGACCAAGCCGACCATCCCTCCGGAGGCAATCGCCCACTTCGCTGCTCTGGCGGAGCGGGTGTATGCCGCGGACTCGCTCGATGCAAGCCTCGAACAGATCTGCGCGATCGCCCTGGACCTGATTCCCGGAGCCGACCGGGCGAGCATCAGCGTGCTCGTCGCGCGGGGCGAGCAAATGAGGACGATCGCGGCGACCGACGACCAGGCCCGGTTGGTCGACGAACTTCAGAACTCGGTCGGTGAGGGTCCATGCCTCGATGCGCTGACCGAGGAAGGCTTTCAGATGGACGCGGACATCAGCGCCTACTCGCAGTGGCCGCGGCTGCGCGAACGGGTCCTGACCGACACGCCGGTGCGGGGGATGATCGGCTACCGCTTGCGGCCGAGTCCGGGGGGCCGGGCCGCCCTGAACATCTTCAGTGACCGACCGGGAGCACTCGATGACGAGGCCGCCGCGGCGGGCACGATCCTTGCGGCCTTCGCCGGTGTCACCTTGCGCGCCCAGCTCGAGCAGGAGAGCGCAGCCAATCTGCGGGCTGGTCTGGAGAGCAACAGGGAGATCGGCAAGGCCATCGGCTTGTTGATGGCGACCAGCAACGTCGACGAGGCCGCCGCCTTCGACATTCTCAAGCGGGCATCTACCCGCACTAACACCCGGTTGGCCGCCGTCGCTGCCCAAGTCGTCGCCGCCCATCGACCCGGCGGCCAGGGGTCCGGCGAGCCGGAAATCGAGGGTGGGACACGCGGGCGAAGCTGATAGCCGGACGGCCCGGTCCTCGCTACTCTTGGGACCGATGATGCGCATGAGACGACCCCACCGCGCACTGGCGCGCGGGCTTGCGGCCGGAGCCCTGCTCGCGAGCGCGCTCGCCGGGGCAACCTTGTCTGCCGGCAGCGCGGCCGCCGACTTGAACGACGACAAGGCCAGCGTCCAAAAGAAGCTGGCCGCGGCCAAAGAGGATCTCGACGACACGTCCAAGGAGCTCCGCTCGGCGTATGCCGCGCTGGCCGACACCCAGTCGAAGGTCCCGGCCGCGCAGAACGCTGTGGCCGCGGCACAGGCGGCGCAGGCCGAGGCGGAAGCCGCGAACCAGCAGGCCCTCGCCGACCTCGCGGTCGCCAAGGCCGACGAGCAACGCGCGATCAGCGATCTCGCGGACACCCGCAGCGATCTCGCGGACACCCGCTCGACGGTGGCCGGCTTCGCATCCCAGCTCTATCAGGAGCAGGGCACGGGCACCTTGTCGGTGGCTCTGGAGGCCACCGATCCCCAGCAGTTAGCCGACCGGATGGCCATGGCCGACACCGTCATGGACATCCAGAATGGCGCCCTGACCAGGTTGTCCACCCAGTCGGCGAGCCTGACCGCGACCTCCGATCACCTGGCCGCCCTGCGCGCCCGGTCCCAGCAGGCGCAGCGGCGCACCGAGCAGGCACAGGCGGCGGCGACGGCGGCCACCCAGGCGGCTGCTGCGGCTAAGGCCGAGCTGGACAGCCTGGTTTCTCAGCAGGCCGCGCTGACCGCCAGCTTGGAGACCCAGCGGTCGGCGGAGAAGAACCGGATCGCCGACCTCAACGCTGAGTCGGACAAGATCACCAAGAAGCTCGCCGCGATCGCGGCCGAAGAGGAACGCAAGCGCAAGGCCGCCGCGGCTGCGGCCGCGGCGGCCGCCGCCGAGCACAACAACAACGGCGGGGGGAGTGCCAACCCGACAACGAACCCCCCACCGACGTCCAGCGGCGGATTCCTGTCCGCACCGTCCTCGGGCTGGATCTCCTCGGAGTTCGGGATGCGCTACCACCCGATCCTGCACTACTGGCGGCTCCACGCCGGCCGCGACTATGCGGCGGCGTGCGGCACCCCGATCTATGCAGCGGCACCGGGCACCGTCGTCAGCTCCGGCTGGGGCGGCGGCTACGGCAACCAGGTGATCATCTCGCACGGCATCCAGCGTGGCGTCGGCTTGGCGACGACTTACAACCACATGAGCCGGATCGTGGCCGGCTACGGTTCGATAGCCCGCGGTGCACTGGTGGGGTATGTGGGGACGACCGGCTTGTCGACCGGCTGCCATCTACACTTCGAGACCCGCGAGAACGGCGTCCCGGTCGACCCACGCAAGTGGCTCTGACGCGATTTCCGCGCGAGGTTGTCGGATCGGCCAGGTAGCGTGAGCGCCGACGGTCGCACCCTGCGGCCGCCCGGATGACGAGGATAGTGCCACGGTGGTCAAGGAAGCGGGACGCAAGGTCATCGCGAGCAATCGCAAGGCGCGCCACGACTACTTCATCGAGGACACCGTCGAGGCGGGCATTGCGCTGATGGGCACCGAAGTGAAGTCACTGCGAATGGGCCGGGCCTCGCTCGTCGACGGCTATGCAACCTTCTACGGTGGCGAACTGTGGCTCGAGGGCGTGCACATCCCCGAGTACGTCCAGGGCACCTGGACCAATCACACGCCGCGCCGCCGCCGCAAGCTGCTGCTACATCGAGATCAGTTGACCAAGCTCGACGCCGCCACCCGAGCCAGCGGGCGGACCATCGTGCCGCTCTCCCTGTATTTCAAGGACGGTCGCGCGAAGGTCGAGATCGGCATCGCCACCGGCAAGAAGGCCTACGACAAGCGGCATGCGCTGCGCGAGCGCCAGGACCAGCGCGAGATGGACCGCGCCCTGCATAGCCGGGGCCGGTGACCTCCGTGCGTCGCGGTGCCACGAGCCTGATTGTCGCCCTGGTGCTTGCGCTCGGGGTGTTCGTCCCCGCGTTGGCGGCCCCGGCGGGTCTCGACCGCGGCTTCGTGGCGGTGGGCACGGGGGAGCGCAACACGGCATACGACAATGCGATGGTCCTGAACAAGGACGGTTCGGTGCGCATCACCGAGACCATCACCCACGCCTTCCCCGACGGGGAGGCCAAGCACGGCATCACCCGCGACATCCGCGTCCGCGCGGGTTATCAAAATCGCGAGGACGTCTATCGGTATTACGAACTGAGTGATCTGGAGGTCTCCTCGCCCTCCGGCGCACCGGCGGACGTCCAGGAGAGCGACTATGGCGCGTATCTGCACCTGCGGATCGGCAGCCCGGACGAGACGGTCAGTGGCTCGCAGACCTATGTCATCGCCTACACCCTCGCCAAGGTCGTCAATGCCATCGACAGCGATCGTGCGGAGTTTGTCCAGGACGTCGTCGGCGCGGCGAACGAGGAGTGGTACGACTCGGTGACCGCCACAATCGAGGCGCCGGCGACGCCGCTGCAGGCGGCCTGCAACTACGGTCCGGTCGGCTCGAACAGCCTGTGCGAGGCCGCGATCGGATCGCCGACGCGCTTTGCGCACACCGATCTGGAGCCTGGTCAGGCGATGTCCGTCGCGGTGTCCCTGCCGCGTTCGGCCTTCGGGGACCTGACGCCCAATCTCGTGGAGGGGTCGACGGGCAATGAAGGCTCGGGTAGTTCGGACCCCACCGTCTCGCCCGCCGAGTCCCGATTGCTCGGCCAGCTGACCGGCGGCCTGGGCGTCTTCTTGCCGCTCCTCGCGGCGGCCGGGATGAGCATGCTCGTCTGGACGCGTGGCCGCGACGAGCAGTATGCCGGCCTGACGCCAGGGCTCTCGCCCGGGGCCGGTGACGGGGGCACGGTCGTGCGCGGCTCGCGCCAGGGCGCGGTGGCGGTGCAGTTCAACCCGCCGCCCGGGGTGCAGCCGGGCATGGTCGGGACGGTCCTGGACGAGGAGGCCAATACCGTCGATGTGACGGCGACGATCCTCGACCTGGCCGTGCGTGGCTACTTGACGATCACCGAAACCCAGAAGTCCTTCGGGCGTACCGACTGGATGCTGACGCGCACCACGCCGCCGAGCGGGGCGCAGGCGCTGAGCTCTTACGAAGAGGTGCTCCTCGACGGGCTCTTCGCGATGGGCGACCAGGTGCGACTGTCGGAGTTGAAGAACAATTTCGCCTCGACACTGAGCGCGGTCAAGGGCTCGATGTACAACGAGGTGGTGCGGCGCGGGTGGTTCCGGCGCTCGCCGCAGTCGCAGCGCAACACCTGGTCAGGCTTCGGATCCGCGCTGATCCTGCTCGGCGTGATGTCCTTCTTCTTCCTCGCCGGGCGGGTGCCCGCGGGTCGCCCTTTGTCGGCGATCCCGTTGTCTGGCACCACGATTTTGGCGCTCGGGCTGGCGCTGTCCGGGGTCATCGTGCAGTTGCTCGGGCGTCGGATGGCGTCCCGGACGGCCGACGGATCGGCGGTGCTGGCGCAGTCGCTGGGCTTCAAGCAGTATCTCGTCACTGCCGAGGCCGGCCAGATCAAGTGGGAGGAAGCGCAGCAGATCTTCTCGCGCTATCTGCCCTATGCCATCGTCTTCGGCGTCGCCGAGAAGTGGTCGAAAACCTTCGAGGAAGTGGCCGCGGCGGCGGCCGCCGCGGGCGTGGCGATCAACCCGCCGATCTGGTACATCGGACCCGGCTGGGGCACCGGTGGCTTCTTCGACTCGATCACCTCCGGCGTGGACGACTTTGCCACCCAGGCGGCGGGCACGTTCGTGTCCACGGCCGGCTCGTCTGGGACGAGCGTCTTCGACGGCGGCGGTGGCTTCGGTGGGGGCGGCGGCTTCTCCGGCGGTGGCGGCTCCGGCTCCTCCGGCGGCAGCTGGTAGATCGGACCCGAAAGGGGATCGCGACCCGTCAGTAGGAAAGGCAAAGCGTGCGCTACAGCGCACACTTTGCCTCCCCTGCTACCACCTATGGATGATCTGAGGATCAGAGGCCCCAGGCGTTCGGGACGAAGCTGAGGTCGGCGTCGGGGGCGACCAGGCTGGACCAGGGAATGGTGTATTCCACGACGCCGGCGGCGCAGGCATACGCGGCGCAGTGGCCGACGGCGACGTGCATCCCGGTGCGGGCGGGATAGAGGGAGACCAGGTCGCGGGTGATGGGGCCGGCCGGCAGCCCCTCGATTGTCGGGGCCCAGTGGTTGAGCTCGCGCTCGAAGTTCCAGTTCGGGCCTCCGAGGCCCTGCATCTCGTCCAGCATGCTGTCCTTCGTGACAAGCGCGCCGGTGCCGGTGTTGAGGATGTCGTAGGTCACTGTGTCGACGCCGTGCGCCCCGCCGTAGTAGAGGTCCGCGCGGCCCTTGAGCACGACCAGCCCGGGCACGTCCGTCACGACCGAATTGGTGCGGCCGTAGCTGCCCATGGTCGGCAGCCCTGGAACCTTCATTGACTTCCAGTCCGTCTTCCACTGCGCCAGTTGGGCGTTCGCGCTCGCGTTCACGCTCTTGACGAAACTCGGCACGCCTTTGGCGCTCGCGCAGTTGGCGGCGCCGGCGACGACTTCGCGGGTGATCTTGGCGCCCAAGTAGCTGCCGGACGTCGGGGTGAAGGTGAACATCGCCGGGGTCGCGCACCGCTCGGCGGACGCAGCAACCACTGCCGTAGCGGCCGACGGGAGGGTGAGCGCCGGGGCGAGCGCGGCAGCGCCGGGGACGAGTGCGGCGAGGGAGGCAGCGGCGGCGGTCAAAAGGTTTGCGGGCATAGCGAAATCCTTTGGGGAAGAGTGTTTTTGATTGCGTCGGCCGCGTTCCGGCCGACTCATTCATTCGACGCCGGGGGTGAAACGTCGGTTGGTAACGGATTGATTTCAGTGATCAGCAGGTGTGCAGCATGCTCGCGAGCGCGTCCCGTTCCCCCGCCGTGACCGACAGCCCGTATGCCGTTTTCACCTCGACCACGGCTCGCGCCACGCGGCAGCGCGCAGCCGGAGCCGGTTGCCAGCTCTCGACGCTGCGGTAGCTCTTGTCGAAGTTTGTTTGGGCCGCAACGGCATACAGCTCGTGGACAGAGGTGTCATTGGCGAACTGGACGCGCTTGGCCGGTGGCCAGGTCCGCGCTCCGGAGACCCAGGCATCGAAGAGTGAGACCACGTGGTCGATCTGAATCGTGCCCGCTGTGCGCGGATCCTTCATATTCGCGCCGGTCAGCACCGCGCCCGTATAGGCGTCGATCCACGTCCCGCCCAGCACTTCGTGGCAGCCGGTGCTATGGCTCCTGATCACACCGAGGCGGACCGTCCGGGCCTGGCGGCGCAGGGTGTCCTGCCGCGCCGAGCACCCGTTGCCGTCCAGATCGGGCCAGGTATCGGGCCCAAATGCCGCCCGGCAGAAGTCGGTGCCGCGCTCCCGAGGTGCCACCGGCAGGGCCGCGAGTGCCCGGACGGACGCAGCCGTGCCCGGCATCGGCCGGAGCGTGGCGGCGATCGAGTGTGTGGGCAGGGCGGTGTTGACGACGCAGCCAAGCCGTGTCGTGGCCGCGGGCGGAGCGACGACTGTGGACGACCGGGTTCGCGGCGTCGGCTCGGCGTCCGGCCAGGCCCGCCCGTGCACGCCGACACGGCGAGGGCGGCCAGCGATGTCGCCGCGAGCCGGCGGGCGCACGCTTGGTGAGGGGACGGCATATGGGCTCCGGGGCAGGAATGGACTTGGGCACGGCGACGTTTACCGGTCATACTGATGCATCGGTCCGACACCGGACCGGATTGACAAGTCCACAGCGTGATGAGGCAGCCTGCTCCCAGGGGGTGATCGGTTTCGACATTGGCCGGTCTGCCAGGGGAAGCGGGTCGAGGATGCACGGTTATCTCGTGAACGCTCCGTGCAAACCAATAGGTGCCAACTCCAAGCGCACCGACTTCGCCCTCGCCGCCTGAGCGAGCCTCGAAGTCCGTCAGCCTGAGCTAGTTTCCGTCTCAGTGCCTGGCGTCAGCTAGGAAACTTGCCGCGTCGCTCTTGTCGGGGGGCGGCGCGGGACGCTAATCCGACTGGGCCTGTCAGGGAAGGTGTGCGCGCCAGCCCTGGGGCCGAGAAAATCCCTAGCGCACTGCACCCGGAGAAGTCCTGGTTCATCGTCAGTGGACGCGGGTTCGATTCCCGCCACCTCCACCGGTGCCGGCCACGGCCGGACCGCGGGCTGACCTCATCACGCTGCCGGACTCGGCTCCCGCACCGCCAGCACCCAATGATCACCGTCGCGGGTGAAACCCAGCCGCGCGTAATAGGGCGCGAGCATCCCGGGCGGCGTCAGAATCCGCCGAAAACCCTTGCGCGCGAACAGATTGCTCTCGCGATAGACGAACTCGCCGGGGGAGAGGTCGCGATAGGGCGGGGTGACATAGTCCAGCTCGACCTGGGCGTCACCGCCGCCGGCGTCGCGAACGACGACGATGCCCACCGTCTCATTGCCGTGCTGGATCAGGTAGGCCGCCGCGCCCGCCGCGACCGAGCCGGTGAGTCCGGGATTGAAGCTGGCAATATCGCGCGCCTGACGGCGCAGGAAGTGCGTCAGATAGGTGTCGTCGGAGTCCACCGACAACACCTCGTATGCCGTGCTCCCCGCCCGCCGTTCACGCTGGAGCTTGGCGATATAGAAGACATTGAGGGCGGCCAGGACCGCGTTCATGGCGACCATCGACCAGATGCCCAACCCCCAGTTGAAGATCAGCAGCGCGATCGTCGCGGCCAGGTTGAGCAGGCGCAGCCGAAGGATGCGCGTCTGCATGACCGAGACCACCAGCAGGGCCGAACCGGCCCAGCCGAGGATGTCGAGCCACGGCATACGTCAGGTCCAGGCCCAACGAACAGTAATGATGACCGAGACGCTGTTCTCGCCCATCTCGACCGGCGTGCTGCCGGCATACATCCGTTTGGCGGTGTCCGCCGCCATCACGGCCATGGGCATTGGGCCGCCGCCGGAGGAGACAGCGTCGACCAGCCAGACGACCTGGCCCAGCGAGCGACCGGCCAGGCTGGCGAACTGGCGCGCCTTGCCTTCGGCGTCGGCGAAGGCCACGCGGCGGGCTTCGGTGAGCAAGGGTGTCGGATCGGCGATCTGCAACGAGATGTTGTCGATCGTCAAGGTGTTGCCGATCGCATCGGAGAAGGCCGAGATCAACAGGCCGACCTGGTCACGCTCACGGACCCGCAGGCGCAAAGATTGTTGCGCCACATAGCCATTGACGTTGACGCCCTCGCGGTCGTACTGCGGATAGACGCTCGCCGACGTGGTCTGCAGATCGCTCGGGCGCACCCCGCGCTCCTTGGCGAGGCCGATGACCGCCGCCATGCCCTGGTCGGCCGATCCCAGCGCGGCCGCGACCGAGGATCCGGGGGCTCGCACCGACAGGTCCAGCACGACGACATCCGGTGGCGCCGACGCCGTCCCGGTCCCGGTCATTTCCACGAACGCATCCATGTGCGGCACAGTAGTTGTCCGGCCCGTCCCGTGCGGCCGACCCGCTCAATTCGATCGAGGACGTCGTGCTCCGCTCCCGCTACCGCCTGCCTCTGCGCGTACTCACCGCGCTCGCCCTGCTCGCGAATGCCGTGGCCGTGTTCATGCCGGGCGGTGACGGGGTGCCGCTGTTCTCGTATGCCGACAAGATCATCCACGTCCTGATCTTCGCGGTGCCGGCCCTCCTCGGGCTGCTGGCTGGCCTGCCGAGGCGGCCCTGGTTGGCCGGCTTGGCCGTCTATGCCCCGGTGACCGAGATCCTCCAGGCCACGCTCATCCCCTCCCGCGATGGCTCCTTCGGCGACCTGACAGCCGACCTGCTGGGTCTGGTGTCGGCCGCGGTCGTGTGGCACGGCATACGGGAGAATGGGACGTATGCGGACGACGGACCTGAGCGGGCAGTTGCTGGTCGCCACGCCCGAGATCGATGAGGGTGTCTTCTTCCGCAGCGTGATCCTGGTGCTGCACCACAACGACGAGGGAGCGCAGGGCATCATTCTCAACCGGCCGCTCGATGCCGAGATCGACGCGATCCTGCCCGGGTGGGGCCGGCTGGCGGCGGGCGCCCCTGTCGTCTACCACGGTGGGCCGGTCCAGTTCGACACGGCCCTGGGGGTCGTCGCCATGCCGGCGCGTTCGGGCGACGGGGAGGGACTGCGCAGGCTCTTCGGCAGCGTCGGGCTCGTCGATCTCGACAGTGACCCATCGGCCGTGTCCGCACTCGTCCATGGCGTGCGCATCTATGCGGGGTATGCCGGGTGGAGTGCCGGGCAACTGGAGTCGGAGATCGAGGGCGGCAGTTGGTTTGTGGTGCCTCGCGAGGCCCAGGACGTCTTCGCGCCGGAAAGCGGCGCGCTCTGGCATGACGTGCTCGCCCGCCAGGCGGGTCCGCTCGCGCTGGTGGCGACCTTCCCCAAGGATCCGTCGCTGAACTGAAGCGTCGCGGCGACCTAGACTTTCGCACCATGAGCGAGACTCCCGGTCTGGACCAGCCCGACGGCCCGCAGACGAGCACCGCGCTGCTCGAGCGCACCGAGGTCGTGCCACAACTGCAGGAGCCGGGCGACCACGAGCGCTTCGCGCACTATGTGCGCAAGGAGAAGATCCTCGAATCCGCGCTGTCGGGTGAGCCCGTCGTCGCTTTGTGCGGCAAGGTCTGGGTCCCCGGCCGCGACCCCAACAAATTCCCGGTATGCCCGGTGTGCAAGGAGATTTACGAGGGCCTGCGGCCGCCGGCCGACGGCGAGGACTGAGCTCGCCGGGCAGGCATTTCGCGCGTTTCTCTTCGCTCTGGCGCCGGATGGGGTTAGGTTCTAACGCATGACCGGCGCCGCCGTGCCGGCCTCAGGGGAACTACGAAAGGAACCGAGCGTCATGTCTCGACGTCTTGCTCTGGCGCTTCCGAGCGCCGCCCTGCTGGTGGCCGGCCTGGGGGCCCTGCCCGCACAAGCAAAGCCCGCCGGTGCGGTCGACGGCCCGGCCGGGGCCTGCGTCACGCACACCGACGCCGTCGGTCGGCTGGCCGAGGGTGCGCACGGCAAGGACCCGAACAGCGCCTCGCCCACCGAGGTCGCCAATGCCGAGCGGATGTTCGCCCAGGCACTGAAGGATCGCGGCCTGCACCTCGACGCCTCCGGACGCGCCGTCGATGCCGCCGGACGCGCGCCGGCGGCCCTGGTGAGCGTGCCCGTCTACTTCAACGTCATCACCGCCGGCACCAAGGGCAATATCCCGCAGACGCGCATCACCAAGCAGATTGCGGTCCTCAACGCCGCCTACAAGACCGCCGGTTTCACCTTCAAGCTGGTGGCGACCAAGAAGACCAACAACGCGACCTGGTACAACAACCTCCAGCCGGGCACGGCGGCCGAGCGGGCCATGAAGACCGCGCTGCGCAAGGGCGGCACCGACACCCTCAACGTCTACACCGCGAGCCTCGGCGGCAACCTGCTCGGGTGGGCGACCTTCCCCTCCAGCGGGGCCGGCAGCAAGATGGACGGTGTCGTCCTGCTCGACCAGTCCCTGCCGGGCGGCAACATTGCGAACTACAACCTCGGTGACACCGCAACCCACGAGGTCGGTCACTGGATGGGTCTGTGGCACACCTTCCAGGGCGGCTGTAGCGGCCAGGGCGACCAGGTCGCCGACACCCCCGCCGAGGCCTCGCCGGCCTTCGGCTGCCCGACCGGCCGCAACACCTGTTCCTCGCCGGGCAATGACCCGATCAAGAACTTCATGGACTACACCTATGACTCGTGCATGACCATGTTCACGGCAGGCCAGAACGCTCGTATGAAGGCGCAGTGGGCGGCCTTCCGCGGCTGACTCGTGTGCCGCGCTGCGGCATACGCGCGTGACTGCACAATGGGGCGCACCCTTCGCGGGGGCGCCCCATTGGCGTATGCGGGGTGGTCGGCTCGGCCGTCAGCCTTCGAGCGCGCGCAGCACCAGCGGCCCGGTGCGCAGTTCGAGGTGGGTGACCATGGTGATCGAGGTGTTGGCGCGGATGACGTGCACATCGTCGACCACCGCGTCGATGACCCGACCGAGGTCGGCGTTGTCGCGCGCGACGATCCGGATGAGCAGGTCGCCCGCGCCGGTGATCGAGTGCACCTCGAGCACCTCCGGGATCGCGGCCAGGTGGTGGACGACGGGCCCGTGACCTTGGCGTTGGCGGATCTCCAGGGTGCAGAAGGCTGTCACCGGGAAGCCCAGGGCGTGCGGGCTCAGCGTCGGCGCGAAGGAGCGAATGACGCCGCGCTGCTGTAGGCGCTCCAGGCGCGCCTGGACGGTGCCACGGGCCACACCAAGGGTGCGGGCGGCACCGAGGACGCCCACGTCGGGGTCGTCGGTGAAGACATCGATCAGCCGCGCATCCAGGGCGTCGATAGGGAAGGGTGCTGGGGGGGCCACGATGGAATCGTCCCACGTTGACCGGTCAAAATGCTTGGTGACTGAACAAATTGAGTAAAGATACTCAAGCAGGTTGCGCATGATGTCGTTCATCGGTCACGCTCGGGGGATGAGCGACGCAACAATGGAGTTGACCGAGCAGGAACGCCAGGCGAATCTCGACTTGCAGCAATTGAAGCAGCTCGTCGGCCTCGTCGAATACGACGAGAGCGCCGATCCCTTCCCCGTCACCGGCTGGGACGCCATCGTCTTTGTGGTCGGCAACGCGACCCAGGCGGCGCATTACTTCCAGTCCGCCTGGGGGATGGACCTGATCGCCTACTCGGGGCCGGAGACCGGCAACCGGGACCACAAGGCCTTCGTGCTCAAGTCGGGCTCCATCCGCTTCGTCCTCAAGGGTGCCGTCGACCCCAACAGCCCGCTGATTGCCCATCACGCCAAGCACGGCGACGGCGTCGTCGACATCGGCCTGGAAGTGCCGGATGTCGACAAGTGCATCGCGCAGGCGCGCCGCGCGGGCGCCACGGTCCTCGCCGAGCCCTACGACGTGTCCGACGAGTTCGGGACCGTCCGGCTGGCGGCGATCGCCACCTATGGCGAGACGCGGCATACGTTGGTTCAGCGGGTGGTCGACGGCGTGCGGTATGCCGGGCCGCACGTCCCGGGGTATGTCGCCCGCAGCTCCGGCTTCGTCAAGCGCGAGGGCGCCCCGAAGCGGCTCTTCCAGGCGCTCGATCACGTCGTCGGCAATGTCGAACTGGGCAGGATGGACCACTGGGTGGCCTTCTACAACAAGGTCATGGGCTTTGTGAACATGGCCGAGTTCGTCGGCGACGACATCGCCACCGACTATTCGGCGCTGATGTCCAAGGTCGTGGCCAACGGCAACCACCGCGTGAAGTTCCCGCTCAACGAGCCGGCGATCGCCAAGAAGCGCAGCCAGATCGATGAGTATCTCGACTTCTACACCGGCCCCGGCGCGCAGCATCTCGCGCTCGCGACCAATGACATCCTTGCGACCGTCGACGCGTTGACCCTCGAAGGCGTCGAGTTCCTGGACACGCCCGACGCCTACTACGAGGACCCCGAGCTGCGCGCGCGGATCGGGAAGGTGCGCGTGCCGATCGAGGAGTTGCAGAAGCGCAAGATCCTCGTCGACCGCGATGAGGACGGCTATCTGCTGCAGATCTTCACCAAGCCCCTCGGCGACCGGCCGACCGTCTTCTTCGAGATCATCGAGCGGCACGGGTCACTGGGCTTCGGCAAAGGAAACTTCAAGGCCCTGTTCGAGTCGATCGAGCGCGAACAGGACAAGCGCGGCAACCTCTGAAACGGCCGCGGGTCGCTCGGAGCGACCTATCGGCGCGGAGTCCCCGCCGGCACCGAGTCGCTCAGACGGCTTGCGCCTTGGTGTCGTCGGGCGGGTCGGCCTCGCCGGAGTCGTCGCGGACGAAGAAGCTGAAGGCGCCGTCCGCCTCCAGGACGATCAGGTCGGCGTCCTCGAGCGAGCGCAGGCCGTGTTCGCGGGCCGCAGCGAACATATTCGCTTCGGAGACGCGTTCGGCGGCCATCGCGCGGAGGTCCGGTCGGCCGTCGCGCAGCAGGATTGTCGGCTTGCCTTCGATCACCGACCCCACCTTCCGGAAGCGCCAACCCAGCCAGGACAGGCCCACCGAGAGCAGGGTGACCAGTCCGAGAGCGACGACGGCGCTCACGGCCGAGTAGTCCTCTTGCAGGATGCCCTGGGTGACGACGCCACCGAGAACGATGATTGTCACCAGGTCGAAGGCATCCATGTTCGCGACCTGGCGTTTGCCGGCGACCCGCATGACGAGCCAGAGCGCGAAGAAGATGACAACGGTTCGGATGATCAGTTCCACGACGCGCCCCTCACGGCCAGAAGATCGTGCGGAAGGTGACGCGGGCGGCCGGTGTGTGGGCGTCGGTGAGGACGGCCACGGCATACGTGTTGTGTGAGTAGCCCTGGTTGGGGCCGGTGCGCGCATCGAGGCTGACCCGCAGCGTGTCGCCGTCCGGGGGGTCGAACTCGTAGATTGTGGTGTCGCCGTCATTGGACTCGGCGGACGGGTTGGGATACCAGTTCTGGAAGTCCAGGCGATCGAGGAAGCCTTGATCGACGGCCACGATCACCGGGTCGTCGCCGAAACCGCCCGGCCGGGTCACGGTGACGACGAGCGGGGTGACGATGCTGGACCGGGTGGCGCGCGGGTAGTCCACGCCGAGCCGGTAGGCCGACCCGGTCGCAGACACGTGGCCGGCGTTCGGTCCGAAGACGCCCAGAGCCGCGGCGAGCACGGGTAGGGCAAAGAGGGTCAGGCCGATCCGTCGCAGATTGCGCGAGCGCTCTGCCACGCTCGCGTCACCGGCGTCGGCGATGGTGGAGTTGGCCACGAGGGGCACAGTACGCGGGCGCGTCGTCGGACGGGGACTTGAGGACGGCCGAGGTTCGCGCGGGCCTGGGTTGTCGTACTCAGGTGTGGCGGGCGCCCGGGGCTCTAGCGTCGGCTGCGTGATCGAAGCGATTTCATCCGTGGCGCCGAGACGGCATCGAGCCGGATGGCGGTGGGTCCTCGCCCTCGCCGTGGGGCTCGGTCTCGGCATCGCGGTGCTCGCTCAGGTCGTGGCGCCGAGCGCCGACCGGCAAGCTCGAGCGGTTGCCGACGAGTGCGCCGGACAGTGGTCGCTGGTCATGCGGCAACGGTCTTTCGCCGCGGGGTCGGGGCACGTCCTTGACGAGCCGATCACGTTCAACCGGATCACCCACGATGGTGGCTGCCGGATCCGCGTTCGCGGGTGGGACGGGACCTTCGCCCAGGATGGGTCCTTCGCCACGATCCACATCGAGGCGGTGGGCACGGGCAGCCGGATCGGCTTCGCCGGGGCGCGAGAGTCCGCGGAGGTGACCGTCTGCTATTCCGACCGGGTTAACTGGTACGGGCATGGCGAGCAGTCGGGGGAGAGTTGCGAGGTCGTGCCGGAACACGTGGCGCCCTGACCGGCTGAGTGCGCGAGGCTCCGCGTCAGGAGCGAGGCGGTGGGCAGGGGTGACGGGGTTGCTGGGGGCAGGAGGCCTGGTGACCCGACGGACCTCGTTGGGCTGGGGGGTTGCTGAGGCGCGGAGCGCGGAGTTCAAGCAGCGACGGCGGCCTAGGCTGTCGCTCGTGCTTCCCGCGGGATTCGACTTGAGGGGCCGGACAGCGCTGATCACCGGCGCCGGCTCGGCATCCGGGATCGGGTTCGCCACCGCCCGAGCGCTCGGTGAGTTGGGCGCGGCACTAGTGCTCGGCGCGACCACCGGCCGGGTGCACGAGCGGGTGGCGCAGTTGCGGGCGGACGGGCACACGGCATACGGCCTGGTCGGTGATCTGACGATTGCCGGAAGCGCGCAAGCCCTTGTCGCAGAGGGGGTCTTGCGCACGGGCCGGGTGGACATTCTCGTCAACAATGCCGGCATGGTCATGGTCGGTGACGGCGACTATCTCGAGGGCGGGATCGACGAGACCGATCCGCAGCGCTGGCGCGCGTCCCTCGCGCGCAACTTGGACACGGCATACGTGATGTGCCGGGCGGCATTGCCGCACGTGCGAACGTCAGGTGGCGGGCGCATTGTCAATGTCACCAGCGTGACCGGCGCGGCCATGGCGATGCGGGGGGACGTGGCGTATGCCGCGGCGAAGGCAGGGCTGGTCGGCCTGACGCGGGCGCTTGCCGTGGACGAAGCGCCGCACGGCGTGACCGTCAACGCGGTCGCCCCGGGGTGGATCGCGACGGGCTCGCAGACTGCGGCCGAGGTGGAGGAGGGCCGACGGGTGCCCCTCGGGCGCTCAGGCACGCCGGCCGAGGTTGCGTCGGCGATCGCCTGGCTCGCCACATCCGGTGCGGCCTATGTGACCGGACAGGTGCTGCTCGTCGACGGGGGCAATTCGGTGGCGGAGGAGCGTCGACTGGTGCGCTGAGGTGCGTCGAAGCGGGGTGGTCCGGGCGGCAGCGTCGATAGCATCCACGCCATGGCCGTCCCGAGTCGGTTGCAGCGGGTACTCGACTACTACGGCGGCGAGTATGGCTACCGAATGACGGGCACAGGCGCTCCCGGGAGATCGGCCGCCCGCCTCAGCACAGCTTAGGTGTCCTCCAGCAAGGTAGACCCTGCTGGAGGACACCTAACCTCTGCTAGCAGAGGTTAGGGACGGGGCTCGGGGGCACGGGGGACTCGAAGGACCGGGGGGAGGGGCGGTTGCTGTCGAACCAGCGGGCGCGCCTGCCAGAGCGACAGTTCAACTCGGGGGCGCTCTGCTCTGCGGCGTGGCATTGGGCGCGGGTCCAGCTCAGGGCGTCGGCGATCTCGGCGATCTCGATCGATTCCGGCGTGCGCCGCAACAGCGTCCCGGCCCTCGGGTCCTCGCACCGTCCCGGCATCGCCACGGCCGTCAACGGGGCCAGGCCCAGGACCTGGCGAACCTCGTCGCCCCGGCCCGGCGCGCTCTCGCTTGCGAGCACCACCGGGCCTGGCGCCGCCACCGGGTCGGTCACGGGGCCCGGCAGCGAACGGCTGTCTGGCGGCGAACTCACCTTAGCAACGGCATACGTCATGCCGCGTGCGGCGGCATCGGCCGCGGCCAGATCCAA
>NZ_DAOQZV010000018.1:19668-24517 GCF_035343835.1 Nostocoides sp.
TAGCAACGGCATACGTCATGCCGCGTGCGGCGGCATCGGCCGCGGCCAGATCCAAGCGCTCGACAGGATCGGCCCCCCGCATCCCGACCGGCCACCACTGGCCGCGGACGCGACTGATCGTGACCGCAAAGCGCTGGCGATCATACCCAGCTTCCTCACTCGCGCTCTGACTGATGCCTTGCACCGTGCGGAGGTCGCCGGTGGCAGCGGACTCGGGGGCAAGAAGAACGCGGCAAGGCCCGCCTCCCCCAGTGGTGCATCCGCCGTGGCGTAGGGAGCCCCAACCTCGCCTGGTCGCGTCGTTCGCCGCTGTGAGCGGATCCGACCGGTCGGGGTCGCTCGAAGCGAGTGCCTCGGCGAAAGCCGCCCAATGGTCGACCGGCCAGGCGTTGCCGGACGCATCAGGAACCCGCCAGTCAGCCACACCGACTCGGCCGCACATGTTGGTGCGCTGCCGCTCAGCCAGGGCTGCGCAGCGCGTCGTGGCCCAGCTCAGCTGCGCGGCCACCTCGGGGGCGCCGAAGCGCTCGCGGGTGCGGCGGACGAGGATCCACCCGTCCTAGCCCTGCACCTTCGCCGCGAAGGCCGTGCGCGGATCGAAGCCGCGGATCGCACGCACGTCGTGCATCGTCTCCCGGATCAGGCCAAGGCCTCGGCGAAGGCCTCGTCGAGGATGTCCAAACCCTCGTGCAGCAGGTCCTCGGCGATCGTCAGCGGCGGCAGAAAGCGGAAGACATTGCCATAGGTGCCGCAGGTCAAGGTGACCAGGCCGCGCGCGTGGCACGCCTTGTTCACCGCGGCCGTGAGCGCCGCGTTCGGGGTCTTGGCGACCTGGTCGGAAACCAACTCGATGGCGAGCATGGCGCCCCGGCCGCGAATGTCGCCGATGACGCCGGTCTTGTCGGCGATCTCCTTCAGCCGCGGCAAGATGGTGTCCTCGATCGCCCGCGCCTTGGCGCAGAGCTCGTCCTCCTGCATCGAGGCCAGCGCCGCGATCGCCGCCGCGCACGCCACCGGGTTGCCGCCATAGGTGCCACCCAGGCCGCCCGTATGCACCGCGTCCATCAGTTCCGCGCGCCCGGTCACCCCGGCGAGCGGCATCCCGCCCGCGAGCCCCTTGGCGGTGGTGACGAGGTCGGGGACGACACCCTCGTGATCCACGGCGAACCAGTCACCCGTGCGGCACAGACCGGACTGGATCTCGTCGGCGATGAACAGGATCCCGGCGTCGCGGCACCACTGGGCGACGGCCGTCAGGAAGCCGTCCGGCGGCACGATGAAACCACCCTCGCCCTGGATCGGCTCGATGATCACGGCCGCAACGTTGTCCTCGCCCACCTGCGCGTGCACCTGCGCGACGAAGCCGTCGAAGGCCTCCTCGAGACAGTGCTCGGCGCCGGTCGGCCAGCGGTAGGGATAGGCCATCGGCACCCGATAGATCTCGCTCGCGAATGGCCCGAATCCGTCCTTGTAGGGCATGTTCTTGGCGGTCAGCGCCATCGTCAGGTTGGTCCGGCCGTGGTAGCCATGGTCGAAAGCGACGATCGCTTGCCGCTTGGTGGCCACACGGGCGATCTTGATGGCGTTCTCGACGGCCTCGGCGCCGGAGTTGAAGAGCGCGGAGCGCTTCTCGTGCTCACCCGGGGTGAGCGCGGCGAGGCGTTCGCAGACGTCGAGGTACTCCTCATACGGGGTCACCATGAAGCAGGTGTGCGTGAAGTCGGCGATCTGCCGCTGCACCGCGTCGATAACGCGCTGATTGCCATTGCCGACACTGGTGACGGCGATGCCGGAGCCGAAGTCGATCAACTGGTTGCCGTCGATATCGCGCAGGATGCCGTCCTGGGCGGATTCGATGTAGACCGGCAGGCCGGTCCCGACGCCGGCCGAGACCGTGGCGAGCTTGCGCTGTTGCATCGCCTGGCTCTTGGGGCCGGGGATGGAGGTGGCCAGGATGCGCTTCTGCTCGATCATGAGGCGAGCATAGGCCTCGGGGTCGTTCGGGCATACGTGCGAGAATCCGTCGGTGAGCACCCCCACCGCGGCCGGCTGGTACGACGACCCGGAACACCCCGACCAACTGCGCTATTTCGACGGGATCGTGTGGACTCGGCATACGGCCCCACGCGCGACGCGCCCGGCGACGACCGCACCCGTTGTCCCACCCGCCACGCCTCCCACGGCGACGCCGACGAACGACCCGTATGGCTGGCGGGGCGGCTCCACGCCCACGCCACCGACCGGCGCAGGCCAGCCGCCGAACCAGTGGGGTGCCCCGCAGCCCGGTGCGCAATGGGGGACGTATGCCGCGCGGCCGGCCGGCCCCACCACTCCCGACGGGGTGCCGCTCGCTGGGTGGTGGCAACGGGTCGGGGCCTACATCATCGACGCGCTGATCACCGGCATTTTGTCGGGGATCTTCGGCGGGTATTTCCTGCTCAAAGCGCTCCAGCCGTGGATCGATTCGTTCACCGAGGCGATCCGGACCAATGACACGGCCGGGCTCGACAAGGTGTCTGCAGACCTGGCGAGCTATATGACCGGGGGCAACTTCCTGGCGTTTGTGGCCATCACGATGGTCATCGGGCTGGCCTACCACGTCGGTTTCCTGACGAAGAAGGGCGCGACCCCGGGCAAGATGGCGCTCGGGATCAGCGTCCGCGAGCGCGAGCGCCCCGGGCCGCTGCCGGTGCTCGTGGCGATGCGGCGTTATGCGTTGATCCTCGCGCTCAACGTCTTCAGCCTGGTGCCGGGAGCGATCGGGTTCCTGCTGTCGTTGGTCGGCATCGCCGACTATCTGTGGCCGCTGTGGGACCCGCGCAAGCAAGCCCTACACGACAAGATCGCGGGCACCAATGTGGTGCGCGGCAAGGCGGCCCCGCGCCCCTGACCCACTCTCACGGTGATGAGGTCAGGGCGGGGCGGATGGTGCCGGTGCAGGCGCCGAAGCCGATCACCGAGCCGCCGGGGCCCGGGGCGGTCGCCGTCAGCGTGATCGTGTCGCCGTCCTGAAGGAAGCTGCGGGTGGAGCCGTCACCCAGGGTGACTGGTTCGGCGCCATTCCAGCTCAGCTCCAGGAAGCTTCCCCGGGTTTCCTTGGCCGGGCCCGAGATCGTGCCCGAGCCGAAGAGATCCCCTGGCCGCGTACTCGCGCCGTTGACGCTGAGGTGGGCGAGCATCTGCGCGGGCGACCAGTACATCTGCGCAAAGGGCGGTGTCGAGACCAGGGTGTCATTCCAGGTCACGGCACAAGAGATGTCGAGCCCGGTGGCCGCGTCGCCGCGCAGATACGGCAGCGGCGCCGGGTCCTGCGCCGGCAGCGGGACATGGGCGGCGCTCAGCGCGGCCATCGGCACCACCCAGGCCGAGATCGACGTCGCGAAGCTCTTGCCCAGGAAGGGGCCGAGCGGGGCATATTCCCAGGCCTGGATGTCACGGGCACTCCAGTCGTTGAGCAGGACGACGCCGAAGATGTGCTCCCACGCCCGGTCGAGCGCGATGGGCTCACCGATCGCCGACGAGCCGCCGACGACGAAGCCGAGTTCGCACTCGATGTCGAGCCGGACGCTCGGGCCGAAGACCGGCTCCGGGTCGTTCGGCCCCTTGCGCTGTCCGCACGGCCGAACGACATCGGTGCCCGACACGACGACCGTCCCAGAACGTCCGTGATAGCCGATCGGCAGGTGCTTCCAGTTCGGCGTCAGCGCGGGTTGCCCGGGCCGGAACAGCTCGCCGACATTGGTCGCGTGATGTTCGCTGGCATAAAAGTCGACATAGTCGGCGACCTCGAGCGGCAGCAGCAAGTCCAGCCCGTCGAGCGGATGCAGGTGCGGCGCAACGCAATCGGCATACGTCTGATCGCGCAGCGTGTCCTGAAGCCAGGTGCGGGCGGCGGCCCACGCCTCGGGTCCCTCGGCGAGGAAGGCGTTGAGCGAGGGCCGCTCCCAGACCGCCCCCGACTCCATGCCGGCGTGCTCGGCGCACCGAGCGAGGTCGAGCGCGTGGTCGGCGATTCGCGCGACGACGCGCGCGCCGTCGGGGAAGTCCGCCACGGCATACGGGAGATTGGCGAGGCCGAAAGGCTCGTCGGCGGGCAGTTCGTGCCACCAGGCCATGTCAGGAAACTCCTTCCAGCACACCGAGTTCGGTGAGTTCGTGGATCGGCTCGAGCACATCGCAGCAACCGTATGCCGAGAATGCCGCCCGCAGCCGCGTCACCTGGGCGGCGGTGAGTGTGGCGAGCCGGTCGACCAGGGGGCCTGGTTCGCGGCGGGCCAAGGTCGCGGTCAACTCGGCCAGGGGGCGCCCGGCGCGCGCGTCGGCGACGACGGTCAGGATGTTGAGCACACCGTGGTGCTCACCGTCCGAGAGCGTCGAACGCACCGCATGGTGCAACCCGCCGGTCAGCTTCAGCGGGACGTCCATGGCGATGGCGGACTGGATGACGCGGGCGAGTTCGCGCTCCGGTGGCCAGTCCCACAGCGGGGTGCGGCCGGTGCGGAATTTCGCGATGATGCGCGAGTTGCCCGGCTCGCCCTCGGCGATCGCGGTCGCGAGATCGGTCAGGGCCAGCGACTGTTCGGTGCCCCGCGGCAACTCCAGAACGATTGCGGGAGAATCGATCTGGAGCTCTCGCCAGTTCTCGAACCAACCCAGCTCGACGCCGCGAAGTTCGAGCCGGTCGTCGCGCGCGGCCGCGCGGACCGCGGCGCCCAGCTCGACCAGGTCGGCGTCCGGTCGGGCCGCGATGGCGACATCGAGTGGGCCGGGATCGGCGTCCTCGGGCTCGACCGCGGTCTCCGAGGCCTATTTCGCGGCGATGCTCGGCCTGCCCTTCATCGCGGTGGTG
>NZ_DAOQZV010000019.1:0-24496 GCF_035343835.1 Nostocoides sp.
GGCGGAGGCGGTGGCGGCCATCGCCGAGACCAGCGCGGTCGTCGCGGCCAGAACCGCGCCGGCGCGCACGACGGCGTCGGTCGAGGAGTGGTTCTGGCTCTTGTTCTGCGCAATTCGGGCGCGGGCGGAATAGCGCCCCGAGGCAAGCTTCGGCACGGTGACCTCTCGACGCCTACGAGGTGAGCTGTCGGGTTCGGACGAGAGATGCTGTCCGGCCCGCCGGTCGAACCTGGCGGACTTCACCCCAAGGACGCAAGCGCCCGAAGGTGGGTCCCCCGCTCCTACCTGGCGGAATCTTCGGTCCGTGCACCTGGTGGTAGGACTCGGCGATCCAGGCGTTCGGGCGGCTCTGGGGGAGCCGCGAGACGAAACGGTACACACTCCCCCGCCATATGTCACGTTTCGATCACAGGGCGGTGACGGATCGGTGAGGAATACCACACCATGCTGTATGCCGGCGCCACGCCGGTCAGCGGCGGCTCCCGACGCTCACCACGACACCGCCTTTGGGGGTGTCCTACTGGGTCTGCACGAAGACGTGGTCGGCGATGTCCTCGGGCAACGAAACGCCCTCGGTGAAGTCGCGGGTGGCGCCCACCGCGAGCACTCGGCCGTCCTCGCGGCGGACGCGAATCGCCTCGCCGGGCCGCACGCCGGCCTCGGTGAGCAACTTCAGAGCCTCGTGGTCGATCTGGACCGGCTCGCCGATCCGGCGGACGGTGACATGGGCCTCGTCGCTGTCGGCGATGGCCGACATCGTCTCCAGCCCGGCCCGGAAGTCCTCGACGCTGGCCGCCTCGCCCAACTCGGCAAGCCCGGGGATCGGATTGCCATAGGGCGAGAGCAGGTCGTCACCGAGCAGGGCGATGATCCGGCGCTCGACCCGTTCGGAGATCACGTGCTCCCAGCGGCAGGCCTCGTCGTGGACGTACTCCCACTCCAAGCCGATGACGTCGACGAGCAGCCGTTCCGCCAGCCGGTGCTTGCGCATCACGCGGGTCGCGCGCTGCCGACCGAGGTCGGTGAACTCGAGGTGCCGGTCACCGGCGATCGAGACCAGGCCGTCGCGTTCCATGCGGGCGATGGTCTGCGAGACGGTGGGTCCGGAGTGGCCGAGGCGCTCGGCGATGCGGGCCCGCAGGGGCGGGATCCCTTCTTCGTCAAGTTCGAAGATGGTCTTGAGATACATCTCCGTGGTGTCGATTAGGTCACTCACGCGCGCCATCCTCTCATCGGCGACGCCGATCGAGCGCGCTCACCCAATGGGCGATCCACGCCGTGCCCGCGAGCGCGAGCCCCCCGACGGCCAGGCTCGCGCTCGCCAACCCGGTGGCCGCGATGATGGCGCTGACGACGAGCGGGCCGCCACTCGCGCCGATGTCTCCGCACAGGCGCCAGCCCCCGAGATATTTCGCCCGGTGCACCACCGGGGCGGTGTCGGCACCGAGCGTCATCACGATGCCCGATCCCAGGCCGTTGCCGACGGCCATCAAGAAGGTGACGGCGAGCAGGCCCGCCAGGCTGGCGGTCAGGGGGAGCACCAGGAAGCCCAGGGCCAGCAGTCCGGCGCACGGCACGGCCACCATCGCCCGCCCACGCCGGTCCATCACCCAGCCGGCCGGATAGAAGATGGCCACCTCGACCAGAGCCCCGATCGCGAAGACCATCGAGACCTGCGACGCGCTCAGGCCGATGTGCTCTCCCCAGAGCGGCAGCACGCTCAGTCGCACCGCCCGCAGCCCGTTGATCGTCATCGCCGAGGTCCCGAGGCTAGCCAGGACGCGCGTATGCCGGCGCAGCAGCGTCCACGTCGATGCCGGATCCGCGCGCCCCAGTTCGCGGGCCTCGTGACCGAGGTCGTCGACCCGGAGCACGAGCAGGAGCGCCGCCAGGGAGGCCAAGACGCTGGCCACGAAGGCGGCCCGAATCCCCCACTGGTGAATGACCGCCGTCCCGACCAGCGGGCCGATCACCATGCCGATCCGGTGGCTGCCGCCCAGCGTTGAGAGCGCCCGAGCGCGTAGGTGCTCCGGCACCGCGTCGATCATGAAACCCTGACGCGCCAGGAGGAAGACACTCCACGTCATCCCCGTGACGAAGGCCGCGGCCCCAAGGACGAGAACCGAGAGCGCCGACGATGCGATGGCGGCCGTCAGCGCGCCCCCGACCGAGGCGATGACCATCGCCCGCCGCTCGCCGATCCGCGCGATCATCGCCCCCGCGGGAAGGGAGGCGCACAGCTGGCCAACGCCGAGGAGCCCGGCAACCAGCGCGGCCTGCCCGACAGTGGCTCCGAGCTGGCGCGCCAAGAGCGGGACGATCGGGATGGCCGCGCCGTAGCCAATCCCCTCGAGGATCGTCGGCCCGTATGCCGCGACCGCCACCGAGCGCAGCCGGAAGTCCTCCCTGGGCGGGCTGGTGGTCATTCCAGCGAGCCTAGACATCCGCACCGACAACCCGCCGGTTCGCGCTCGGGTCGGCCCCCGCGTGGACAGTCAGGCGATGCGCACCGGCTCAACCGATGCGAACCGGTTCAAGCGCCGCGAACCGGGTGCACCGATGCACCCCTGGGCTCGGCGCTACACACCTGGTGCCTACGCCGCGGGCTCAGGGTTGTCGGCGCGAGATCGCCCAAGCGGCGGCGTCGGCCAGGCTGCCCTCGGCCACACGGGCATACACGATCCGGTCGTGCAGGCGATCGGGGCGCCCGGCCCAGAACTCGACCTCCTCAGGCACGATCCGGTAGCCGCCCCAGCGCGTCGGCACGGGCACATCGTCGGGCGAGCCGGTGTCCGGCCAGCGGGCCGCCAACTCGGACGAGCGCGCCTCCAACGCGCTGCGCGAGGCGATGGGCGCGGACTGCTCCGACGCCCAGGCCGAGATCCGCGATCCCCAGGGCCGGGTGACGAAATAGTCGCGCACGAGCTCGTCCGGCAACTCCACCGCACGTCCGCGGAAGCGGATCGCCCGGAACATCGCCGGCCAGGTCAAGGTTGCAGCCACACCAGGATTGGCCGCGAGCTGGCGACCCTTGGCCGAATCCAGGTTGGTCACAAAACCCGGACCCTCCGGCGTAAGGAAGCGCATCAACACCGTCCGGACGTCCGGCAGCCCCACAGCGTCCACGGTGGCCACGGCCATCGCGGTCGGTTCGGGCACATCGCCGCGCTCAGCCGCCCGCGCGACGGCAGCGTCGATCCAGGCGGAGGCGACGGCATACGGATTGTCCGCGAGACCGCCGATGTCGACGGCGTCACCGGTGTAGGAGATGCGAGGAGCCAGCGGATCCGGTGCCATGGACCGAGCGTATGCCTGCGCCCCTTGCGGACGTGATGCCGCGAGTGTCGGCGGTGGCGTGCAGAATAGGCACGCCAACAGGCAAAGGAACAGTCTGGGATGGGGTAGCCATGAGCGACAACGACGTCAAGCACGGCCTCGAAGGGGTCATTGCGTTCGAATCCGAGATCGCGGAGCCCGATAAAGAAGGTGGCGCGCTGCGCTATCGCGGAGTCGACCTGAAGGACCTGGTCGGTCGCGTCAGTTTCGGCCAGGTGTGGGGTCTGCTGGTCGACAATGCGATGGATCCGGGGTTGCCGCCGGCCGAGCCCTTCCCGCTGCCCGTCCACACCGGCGACATCCGCGTCGATGTGCAATCGGCCCTGTGCCAGCTCGCGCCGCTGTGGGGCTTCCGCCCGCTTCTCGACATCACCCCCGAGCAGGCACGGGAAGACCTCGCGCGCGCCTCGGTGATGGCGATGTCCTTCATCGCGCAGTCCGCGCACGGCCTCGGCACACCCATGGTGCCGCAGAGCAGGGTCGATGAGGGCAAGACCATCGTCGAGCGGTTCATGATCCGGTGGCGCGGTGAGCCGGACCCCGCCCACGTCGAGGCGATCGATGCCTACTTCATCTCGGCCGCCGAGCACGGTATGAACGCGTCCACCTTCACCGCGCGGGTCATCGCCTCCACCGGTGCCGACGTCGCGGCGTGCCTGTCCGGTGCCGTCGGTGCCCTCTCCGGCCCGCTGCACGGGGGGGCGCCGTCGCGCGCGAAGCACATGATCGAAGGTGTGGAGCGCTCGGGCAACGCCGAGGAATACGTCAAGGGCGTCTTCGACCGCGGTGAGCGGTTGATGGGCTTCGGGCACCGCGTCTATCGCGCCTATGACCCGCGGGCCGCGGTCCTGCGTGACACCTGCAAGCGGCTCGGCGCCCCGCGCTACGAGGTGGCGGTCGAGTTGGAGAAGGCCGCCATCGCGGCCCTCGCCGAGCGCTATCCCGAGCGCAAGATGGAGACCAATGTCGACTACTGGGCGGCCGTGCTGCTCGACTTCGCCGACGTGCCGGGCGAGATGATGACGCCGCTCTTCGTCTCGGCGCGCACCGCGGGCTGGGCGGCGCACATCTTGGAGCAGAAGAGGACCGGCCGCCTGATCCGGCCGTCCTCGAAGTATGTCGGCCCGGGTCCCCGTCCGTTGGAGGACGTCCAAGGCTTCCGCGCGCACAGCTGACTCGAAGACGATCGCACCGGCCAGGCGATGTGAATATCCCTGCGCCACAATGCCAACCGGCGCCTGCCCCGTTGGGGGCAGGCGCCGATTCGATTCGTTGCGGGGTGCTTCGCCTCGGTCCCCGCGACGTCTCGACGCGTTCGACCCCGCGCTCCGTGCGCGTCGGTCGCAGCTCGTCGAGTCGAGCCTCAGCGGCCGCGGTAGCCGGGCACCGGCGGGTTGAAGACGTCCAGCGTCCAGGCGTCGAACTTCTTCAGCCAGGTTTTGATGTGGGTCATGGCGAACCTCTTTCGGGAGTGATTGGTGTGCGTGTCCTTCGGGCACTTCCTTGTGACTCCTCCTCAATGGTGCGACTTTTGCTTCCATAACTCAAATGTGAAAAACGCAATTGATACATGCGCATGACGCATGCTTTAAGCCTCAGCGCGTTTACGGCATACGGCTGGGTCCGGCCGTCCCGGGTGGCGGGACGTGGCACCGGTCACGGGGGCGGCTTTGTCAGACTTGAGCACGTGACTGCAGACCTGAGTGACCTCCGCCTTCCCGACGACCTGCGGCCGGCCGACGGCCGTTTCGGGTGCGGCCCGTCGAAGATCCGGCCCGAGCAGATGGCCGCGCTCGCCGAGATCGGGACCACCGTGCTGGGCACCTCCCACCGTCAGGCGCCCGTGAAGAACCTCGTCAAGGCCGTCCGCGAGGGCCTGGCCGAGCTCTTCCAGCTCCCCGAGGGCTACGAGGTCGTCCTCGGCAATGGTGGCTCGACCGCGTTCTGGGATATCGCCGCCTTCGGCCTGATCCGCGAACGCAGCCAGCACCTGGCCTTCGGTGAGTTCTCGGCGAAGTTCGGCTCGGTCACCAAGGCCGCGCCCTTCCTCGGAGAGCCGACGATCGTCAAGGCGGACCCGGGCACGCTCGCCACGGCAACGGCCGAGGCGGGCGTGGACGCTTACGCCTGGCCGCACAACGAGACCTCGACGGGCGTCATGGCGCCGGTTCACCGGGTGCCCGGCGCCGACGACGACGCGCTCATCCTCATCGACGCCACCTCCGGCGCCGGCGGCCTGCCCGTCGAGATCGCCGAGACCGACGTCTATTACTTCGCGCCGCAGAAGTGTTTTGCCTCCGACGGTGGCCTGTGGCTCGCGCTCTTCTCCCCCGCCGCCCTGGCCCGGGTCGACGAGATCACCGCGAGCGGCCGCTGGGTGCCCGACTTCTTCAGCCTGCCCACGGCGATCGACAACTCGCGCAAGGAGCAGACCTACAACACGCCGGCCGTCGCGACTCTCGCGCTCATGGCCGAGCAGCTGCGCTGGATGAACGAGAACGGTGGCCTGGCCTTCACCACCGGCCGCACGGCCGACTCCTCCTCGCGCCTGTATGCCTGGGCGGAGGCGTCCGAGGTCGCCACCCCCTTCGTCGCCGACCCGGCCGCTCGCTCGCAGGTCGTCGGGACCATCGACTTCGTCGACTCGGTGGACGCGGCAGCGATCGCCAAGGTGTTGCGCGCCAACGGAATCGTCGACACCGAGCCCTACCGCAAGCTCGGTCGCAACCAGTTGCGCATCGCGATGTTCCCGGCCGTCGACCCCGACGACATCACCCGGCTGACCGGCGCCATCGACTACATCCTCGAGCGCCTGTGACCCGAGCCGGGGCGAGCCCTCCCCGTCTCGGCTCAGGTCACAAGCCCGAGAGGGCGGAGGCGAGGACCAGGGCGACCATGCCGATCAGCACCACGAGCGTCACGATCCGGCGAAACCGCGGCGTCATCGTGCCGGCTCCGGGACCGGGCGGGTGACGGCCCGGGTCGAGATCTGCAGGTGCGGGCGGGCGGACGCGGTGAAAGTCACCCGGACATTCTCGCGCCGCCACAGGGAGATCGCGACCAGGAAGAGGGTGATCGCCAGCGCCAACGGCCCGATCCCGATCGTCCAACGAGCCCCGAAGGCGTCCCCGATCCACCCGATCAGGGGTGCGCCGAAGGGCGTACCGCCCATGAAGATCGCCATATAGAGCGCCATCACCCGGCCGCGCATCTCCGGCGCGGTCCGCAACTGCACCATCGCGTTCGCCGTCGTCAATGCGGACAAGGCGGCGAGACCGACGGGGATCAGCGTGAGGGCGAACACGGCATACGTCGGGGCGAGCGAAGCGGCCGCGGCCGAGACGGTGAACAACGCCATGGACACCACGAGGTGCCGCAGTCGGGGGTTCGCGCGCCGCGCCGAAAGCAGGGCGGCGGCGAGCGAACCGATCGCCATGATCGAGCCGAGCAGCCCGAACTCGGTCGGCCCCTTGCCGAAGATCTTGGTCGCCATCAGTGCCATGGTGATCTGGAAGTTCATCCCGAAGGTGCCGAGGACGAACACCAGCCCCATGACCAGCTTCAGATCCGGCCGTCCCCGCACATAGGCCAGCCCCTCCCGGATCGATCCCTTCCCCCGGGTGACGGGTGCGGGGGTCAGGGCCGCCGGGTCGAGGCGTGTCAGAGCAAGGAGGACCGCACCAAAGGTCGCGCTATTGATCAGCAAGCCGACACCGGTGCCCCAGGCCGCGATGACCAGGCCGGCGGCTGCCGGGCCGATCAGGCGGCCGGCGTTGAACGAGGCACTGTTGAGGGCAACGGCATTGGCCAAGCGCGCGGTAGGCACCATCTCCGAGACGAAGGCCTGCCGCGCCGGATTGTCGAAGGCCGTCGCGATGCCCTGCAGCAGCGCAAGCACATAGACCTGCCACAGTTGCGCCCAGCCGAACACCACGAGCAGCCCGGTGACCAGCGAAACCAGCCCGAGCGCGGTCTGGGTGACCATCAGCAGGGCTCGCTTGGGGAAACGGTCGACGACCGCGCCCGCCCACGGCGCGAGCAACAGGAAGGGCAAGAACTGCAGGCCGGTGACGATCCCGAGCGCGCTCGCCGAGTGCCGCGTCAGGTCGACCAGCACCAGCCAGTCCTGCGCGACGCGCGCCATCCAGGTGCCGATATTGGAGACGAGTGCGCCGAAAAAGTAGATCCGGTAGTTGCGGATGGCCAGAGAGTGGAAGGTCGGACTCATCCGGCCCCGCCCGTATGCCGTGCCCGCCGCCCGTTGGTGCCCGCGCTCACGCCTGGGCCACCTTGTGCAGGATGGCGCTCGCCTGCCGCAGGACCTCGCGCTCCTCGGGCGTCAGATTGCCCACGCGCGAGGACATCCAGCCGTCGCGGGCGGCGCGGATCGTGGCGACCTGGGCGGCGCCCTCGGGGGTGAGCGAGAGGATCACGCAGCGCCCGTCGTCGGGGTCGGCGGCCCGGACGACCAGGCCGCGCTCGACCAGGCCGTTGGTGGTCCGGGTCATGCTCGGCGCGGAGACCTTCTCGATGTCGGCGAGTTCGCGCGGCGTGCGGGGGTGCTCGCCGAGCCGCACGAGGACCGAGAACTGATGCGGCGCAAGCGAACTGCCGCTCTCGAACCGGACTCGGCGGGAGATACGCATGCACGCCAGGCGGATCTCGGTGGCGAGTTCGGCGATGGCCGCGTCGGTCGGCATGACCCTTAGCTTAGCTCATTACCTTTGCTAACTAAATGCCGCGTTGAGTCAGCCGCCGCGCCCGCTTGCGCGGGTCGCGCCTGGGCGTAGGGGTCGGCGGTTCGAACCGCCGACCCCTACGCAGAGCGCCGGACCGTGCACGACCCGGCGGCTCAAGGCCCTGGATCAGCCGACCCCGAGCAGCGACTTGACCGGGTCGATCGCGAAGTAGAGAACGAACAACGCAGCCGTGACCCACATCAGCGGGTGGATCTCGGCGATCTTGCCCTTGGCCAGCTTGATCAGCACATAGACCACGAAGCCCGCACCGATACCGACGGTGATCGAGTAGGTGAAGGGCATCAGCACGATCGTCAAGAACGCGGGGATCGCGATCTCCAGGTCGTCCCAGTCGATCTCGCGCACCTGCTGCATCATCAAGAATCCAACGACGACCAGGGCGGGGGTGGCCGCCTCATACGGCACGACCGCAACGAGCGGCGCGAGGAAGGTCGCGAGCAGGAAGAGCACGCCGGTGACCACCGAGGCCAGCCCGGTCCGCGCTCCCTCGCCGACGCCCGACGCCGATTCGATATAGGACGTATTCGACGACACCGCCGCCGCGCCGCCGGCCATGGCCGCCACCGAGTCGACGATCAGGATGCGCTCAGAGTTGGGCGGCACGCCTTCGGCGTCGTTCAGGCCCGCTTCGGCGCCGATGGCGACCATCGTGCCCATGGTGTCGAAGAAGTCCGCGAGCAGGAGCGTGAAGACCAGCAGGACCGCCGAGATCACACCGATGGCCTTGAAGGATCCCAGCAGGTTGAAGTCGCCCAGCAGTCCGAAGTCCGGGGTGCTCGCGACCGAGCTCGGCAGTTTCGGGACGTTCAAGCCCCAGCCGGTCGGGTTGACCAGCTCGCCCTTGTCGTTCTTCTGCGCGCCGATCTTGCCGATCGACTCCACGATGATCGCCAGCACGGTGGCGGACAGGATGCCGTAGAGGATCGCGCCGCGCACCTTGCGCACCAGCAGGACGACGGTGATGAACAGGCCAAGCACAAAGACGAGCAGCGGCCAGCCGACGAGGAAGCCACCGACGCCGAGCTCACCCAGCGGACCGCCAAAAGACTTGCGCACGAAGCCTGCGTCGACGAAGCCGATGACGGCGATGAACAGGCCGATGCCGACCGAGATCGCCGTCTTCAACTGCGGCGGCACGGCGTGGAAAACCGCCTGCCGGAAGCCGGTCAACACCAGGATCGTGATGATCAGGCCTTCGATGACCACCAGGCCCATGGCGTCCGCCCACGTCATCTCGGGCAGCTTGGCGATGCCGAAGGTGACGAAGGCATTGAGGCCGAGGCCCGTGGCGAGCGCGAGCGGGAAGTTCGCGACCACGCCCATCAAGATGGTCATCACGCCCGCGACCAGGGCCGTCGTCGCCGCCACCATGGCCAAATTGGGGGCCGCGCCGCCGCCGAGGAATTTGCCGGTCGAGTCGGTCTGCGTGCCGATGATCAGCGGGTTGAGGACGACGATGTACGCCATCGTGAAGAAGGTAGCCAGGCCACCACGGAGTTCGCGCGCGACGGTCGAGCCGCGCGCGGTGATCTGGAAGAAGCCGTCGAGGCCGCCGGCTGCGGGGGGCGGCGGGGTGCGCCGGTCCCGGACTTGGGGGTTCGCCATGGCGCGCATGGTATTCAACGGTGCAGGTGAGCCGGTCGGTAGGCTCAGGCTGTGAGCACGCTACGCCGCGACAACGGCCTCGCCCCGACCGCGCCGGAGCCGATCGCCTTCCGGATGGACCGGATCGTCCTGATCGGGATCGGCGTCTGGGTGCTCGCCCTCGTCGCGACCCTGACCATCCCCGCGCTGCGCGACGGCGACCGCGCGTGGTGGAAGTGGGCGTGCCTCACCGGCATCGCACTGGGCGCGCTCGGCTATCTCTACGTGCGCCGCGGCCGCGGGAATGCCGCCGACGCCCATGGCTCCGCGCCCGCCAACCCGCAGGACTACTACTGACCGTCGGCTCGGACCGTCGGCTCGCGTTCGTGGCCGCCCTGACCCTTCTGCCGTATGCCGAGTCCGACCTGCCGGACTTCGCTCCCGTCTTCCGGGCGATCGTCGATGCCGGTGAGACCTACGCCTACCCGACGGGGCTGTCCGACACCGCGATCCAGGCTCTGTGGTGGGAGGCACCGCCCGGGCATACGGTCATCGCCCGCGACGCCGGCGGGCGCTTCCTCGGCAGCGCCAAGATGGGCCCGAACCGCCCGTCCCGGGGTGCGCATATCGGCACCGCGAGCTTTATGGTCGCCGACGCCGCCCGCGGCCTCGGGGTCGGCCGGGCGTTGCTGGACTATGTGATCGACTGGCATCGCCGCGCAGGTTTCGCCGGGATCCAGTTCAACGCCGTTGTCGAGACCAACACCGCGGCGGTGCGCCTGTGGCAGTCGGCCGGCTTCGCGATCATCGGCACGGTGCCGGGTGCCTTCGACTCGCGCGCCCACGGCCGGGTCGGCCTGCACGTGATGTTCCTGCCGCTGACCTGAGCCGCGCGTCAGGGGGTCAGGACCGCCTGCTGGACCAGGGCGGCATACGTCTTGATGCCGGCGGTCGTCATGTGGACGCCGTCGGTGTTGACGTATTCAGGGTGCCCGTCCGAGACGGACGCCCAATCCGCGATGTGCACGCGCGGGCGGGCGGCGGCGACGGCCCGCACGGTCGCGACATTGGGAGCCATCCAGGGGCGTGGCACGCGCGGGGTCACCAGCACCACAGTCGCGGCCGCGGGGATCGCGTCGATGGCGGCGATCAGTTGCGACTTGTCGATGATCCCGTTGTTGCCGGTGTGGATGAGCACGACATCCTCTGGCAGCGTGGGCGCCTCGCGCAGCAACTCGGGCAGCAGCGTCCACGACTGCTCACCGATCTGGGCGCGCAGGACCACATCGGCGAAGATCTTGCGCAGCCGGGGCGTGGCCCCCAACGCGACCGAGTCGCCGTAGACCGCCATCGTCATCGTGCCGGTTGCGCCCGGACGAATCTTCAGCGGCGGCGTGGTCGCGGACCCGGTGGCCGTAGGCGTGGAGGGCGTCACGGAGGGGAGAACGAGACGGGCCGGCGCGGCAATCGTCGTCGGGGTGAATGCGGCGGCGGCCACCGTGAGCACGGTCAGTGAGGCGAGCCCGCCGGTGACCAAGCCGGTCGCGGGCAGGCGCCAGACCTGCCAATCCCGCAGGCGTCGCCAGGCTCCCCGGATGCCGTAGCGCCGGGTCGGCGTCTCGACGAAGCGATAGCACAGCTCGGAGACGACGCCGAGTAGGGCGAGTCGCAGCACCAGATTCGCCGCGCCGGTGAGCGGCACATCGAGAGTCGGCCGGGTGAAGACAAAGACCGGCCAGTGCCACAGATAGAGCCCGTATGACCGCTTCCCCACCGCCGCGAGCGGCGGTGCGTCGAGCAGCCGGCCCAGCGGGCCGGGGCGGCTCGCCGCGGCGACCAGCAGCGCAACCACGGCGGCGAAGGCGACGAATCCGAAGCGGTAGAGCGGCACCGACCAGGAGTCGAGCGCGGCATACGCCCAGATGACGGCGGCGAGCGCGGCGACGCCGGCGAACGTCATACCGGCACGGGCGGGTGAGAGCGGTGGGCGGGCGCGGGTGAAGCCGCGTCCGCCACGCCACACCGCGAGCGCGGAGCCGATCAGGACGGCGCTCGCGTGCGAGTCGGTGCCGAAGTAGTAGCGCGACGGGTCCGCGGTCATCGGTGCGCCGGAGGCGTGGGTGCCCAGGCCCATGACCAGTCCCGACGCGGCGGCCAGCAGCAGGGCGACGGCGAGCAGGCGCCTGCGCCGGGCGGCCACCGTCGCGGCGCTGGCGAGGACCACAGCGACGATGAGCGGCCAGAGCAGATAGAACTGCTCCTCCACGGCCAGGGACCACAGGTGCTGCAGGGCCGGCGGGCGCCCGGAGGCCTCGAAATAGGAGCGCTGGTGCAGGACGTACCACCAGTTGGAGGTATAGGTGGCGGCCGCCGCGAGATCGCCGAGGTAGCTGCGCAGATGGTCCCGGTCGAGGATGAGCTCGGCGATCGTTGTGGCGGCGAGCGTGACCGCGAGTGCTGGCAGCAAGCGGCGCGCCCGGGCCTGCCAGAAGTGCCGCAGATCGACGCGGCCGTGGAAGGAGCGGGCCCACACCTGCGAGGTGATCAGATAGCCACTGATGACGAAGAAGACGTCGACCCCGAGGAAACCGCCCGGCAGCCAGGGCAGGTCGAGGTGGAAGAGGATGACGGCGATGACCGCGACGGCGCGCAACCCGTCGAGCCCGGCCACCTTGGGCAGCCTGGTCCGCGTGGCTCCAGCGAGGGCCCGTACAGGCGCTAGCGCGCCGACCTGGGTGCGGGCAGCGTCGATGGCGTGATCCCCTCTCGCGCGTGGAACTCGACCAGTATGGGGCCGCGACCGGGCGAAGAGCGGGAAGCCACACCGCTGGCGCAGGGTGAAATATGCACGTCTGACCAGGTCAGGCCCACAGCCAGGCCTTGGGGGAGCCGGCAGCCACGCCGGACGATGATCCCTGCGCCGAGGTCGTCAGAAACTCGGTGGCGCGAGGCGGGACTTTCCGACGGGGTCAGGGATCGCCGGGCGGCGATCAGAGCTCGTCGACAGTGAACTCGTCGACGATCGGCTCGGGGATGCGATCGGGCTCCGGCCGGTCCATGTCGGTCTCCGAGTGCGCCCCGCACCCGTGGTCGCGGCTGACGACGGTGCCGTCGGAGGGCGACCAGGCGTTGGCGCAGATCCCGAACACCGCACGGAGCGTGCCGGCCAGGGGCACGTAGTAGCCGCACGACGCGCAGTGCGCGGGCGCCTTGACGGCGACCGGGGCGGCCGGGCCGTGCGCCCCTTCGTACCAGCGCTGAGCGGCCTGGTCGCGCCCCTCGGGCGAGAGCACGCGGGGTCGGCCCAGGCCGAGCTCCCACAGCGCCACCGCGTCGACGTCCTCCTCGCCGGTCGCCTCGAAACCCTGCTCCAGACAGGGATCGTCGGCGACGAAGGGGGTGATATCGCCGGGTCCGATGTCCCCGGGAGCCAGCCGATCGGCATACGGCAACCAGGCGGGGGCCAGCAGGGCACCGTCGGTGGGCAGCAGCGAGGACTCGCAGACGGTCGCGACCTTCGCGCGCGGGGCGCGCGCGACCGAGACCGCCCACTGCCAGCCCGGATAGGCCGCAGCGAGGCAATCGAAGTAGTGCACCGCGAGGCGATCGGCCAGCATCGCGACGCCGCGGTGCTCTCCGATCGTGCCCGGCTCAGCGGCTTCGGTCAGCGCCGCCAGCGCGACGTCGGCAGCACCGACGAGCACGGCATCCGGCTTGACCGCGGCAACCATCAAGGCTCGAGATCCGCCGCGACGGCGCGCAGGACCTGCGCCACCTTGGTGGCGATGCCCTTGTCGGGGTAGTGGCCCTTGCGCAGGCTGGTGGAGACCTTGTCGAGCAACTGCATGACGTCTTCGACGATGACGACCATGTCCTCGGTGGGCTTGCGGTCGCGTTCGCGACGGTTGGCCTGCACGCTGGGCGCGGGCTCCAGGACGTGGACGGCCATCGCCTGGGCACCCTTGCGGCCGGTGGCGACGCCGAACTCGATGCGTGTGCCCGCCTTGATCGTGGTCAGCCCCGCGGGCAGCGCATTGGCGTGAAGGAAGACGTCCTCGCCCTCGTCCGCGTCGATGAAGCCGAAACCCTTGTCGGCGTCATACCACTTGACCTTGCCAGTAGGCACCGTGCACCTCGTGAAGTCGTACCGAACGGGCGCGCCGATGCGCGCCCGCTGTGCTAAGGCTAACGCGCCCCGCGCCCGGCGCGCACCGCGTTATGCCCGCAGGTGGGCGGTGATGCCCCACTCCGCGGCCCAGCTCGAGCCGGGCGCGATCCAGGCCAGGTCGGTTCCGGAGTTGAAGGCGTCGGCCGGGCAGGACATCGGCTCGATGGCGATCCCGGGCGGATAGGGGCCATCGAGCGGCAGCGTGACCTTCTCGTCGAACACCTGCGCCCACGGGAGTTCTTGGCTGCCCCAGACCTCGACCCGGCCGGCGGGGACGCCGTCGAGGGTGATCCGCCACCGCTCGCCGTCGCGCACGAAATCGGTGTATGCCGTGTCCAACCCCACCGCGCCCAGCGCACTGCCCGTCCGGAAGTCGTAGGCCGTTCCCTCCACGGGGACGGAAGCCACCGGAAGCAAGCGTTCGGGATCGACCGTCAGATACGACTCGGCCGGCAGGGTGAGCGTGACGTCGGCGGGCGCGGCGCCGCCAGTCGCGACATACGGGTGGGCGGCGAAGCCGAAGGGCACCGGCTCCTCGCCCGGGTTATGGGCGTGGACGCGGACGGTCAGCCCCTCCGGGCCGAGGCGATAGACCAGGCCGAGGTCGAGATACCAGGGCCAGCCGGGCTGGGGGTGGAGGCGATAGCGCACCTCGACGCTGTCCGCGGTCTGGGCCACGAGTTCCCAATTGACCCAGCGGACGAGGCCGTGGCTGGCATTGTGGCGGGCCACCTCGCTGATCGGCAGTTGCTGGTCGGCCCCGCCGAGGTGATAGCGACCGTCGCGGATGCGGTTGGGCCAGGGCATGAGCACCTGACCCCGGCCGTGGGCGCACATCCGCTCAGTGACATAGCCGGCGACCACGGGGATCTCGCCGACGTCATAGGTGCGCAGGCCCCCGCCCACCTCGACGACGATTGCGCGCTGGTCGCCGTGGGAGATCAGCCACTGGGCGCCCGATGGGCTCGGTGCGGTCATGCCCTGATCGTGCCAGGTCACTTATCCTGGCGTCACCCACCCAGGAGCCCGCCATGACCGACCCGACCCGCCCGCTGCCCGATCTCGGCGCGCCCCGGTCGCGTGTCCAGGACGCCCCGCCCGGGCGGTATGTCCCGCCGCCGGGCACCCCTGATCCCGCGGCCACGCCCTATCCGTCGAGCCCCTATGGCCCCGCGGGCGGCGCGAACCCGTATGCCGTCGGCTCAGCGAGCGGGCAACCCACCGCCGCGCCGAATCCCTATGCCGTGCACCAGGATCCGTCCGCCCTAGGTGCGTATGCCGCCGGGCACTCGAACGGCTCCGCGATCACCTTGGTTGTGCTCTCGGCACTGTGCATCTTCCCGCTCGCCCTCATCACCCAGATCCCCGCGCTCGTCCTGGGGATCATGTCGCTGGCCGCCGGGCGGGCCGAACCGGCGCGCGCGGCGCGCCTGGCACGGGCCGGCTGGTGGGCCTTCGCCGGTGGCCTCGTGCTGATCGTCGTGCTCGCGCTGGTCATGCTCGCGGCTCTGATCGGCCTGATCACCGCCTTCCTCGGCCTCCTCGCCGGCTGACGCTGGTATTCACCGCTGCCCTCGAGCACATTTCTCCTGGCATTCGGTATCAGGTGGAGGTCGAAGTACTCCCTAGTCGGTGACGCACCCCACGATCGACAGGAGCACACCATGCGCGCGACCTCACTCGCCGTGGCCAGCCTGGCCGCTGGTTGCCTCGCCACCCTGACCGCCCCGGCCCAGGCCGCCTATCCCGGCACCAACGGCCGAATCGCGGTCGAGACCAACTCAGCCATGTTCACCATCGCCGCCAAGGGCGGCAGCATGGTCTCGCTCGGCCCAGGCACCGGCCCGCGCTGGTCGCCGGACGGCGCCAAGCTCGCCTTCGCCTACCGCGGCGCGATCTGGACGATGAACGCCAACGGCACCGGCCGGATCAAGATCACCTCAGGCACCGGCCATGACGTCAACCCGACGTGGTCCCCCGACGGCAAACGCATCGCCTTTTCGCGCTCGGTCACCGGTTCGAAGACCGGGCGGTCACTGGCCGTCGTCACCGTTGCCACCAAGGCCGTTGCCGCCCTCACCGCGAAGAACGACGGGTGCGCCTTCGACCCGACCTGGGCCAAGACCGGACGCTATGTCGTCTACATCGACCAGTGCCCGACCGGTTCGGATTCCACGGACACGATCCGCAAGGTCGACACAACAACCGGTGCCGTCAGCACCATCGTGCCGGTCACGGGGGTGGCGGCCTTCGGCGGCAAGTGGGCGCACTACAGCGGTCGCGCCGACGTCCTGGCCAGCGGGACGAAGATCCTCTGGTACGGGTACGACACCGACACCTACGAGACCTCTCTCGTGACCAGTGACCTAGCCGGCGGCAGCGTGACGTATGTGTCCGGGACGGACGCCGAGTTCGCCTCGGGCGACCCCGCCGCGTCGCCGGACGGGAAGTTGGCCGTCAGTGGCTACGGGTATGACGTTTCCTCAGTCGAGTCTTTCTGTCTGTCCTCGGGCTGCACCGGGACATTCGACTGGGACATCCCCAGCGGCGCCTGGGCGACCTCGGTGGATTGGCAGCCCCTGCACTGAACCGGGCCCCAGCACCGGGCCGGCGGATGACTGCTACCGGCGGTGGTCGCCGGGCCCGGCGCATGGCGCATCGGCATCGCGCCGCGATCGCGCCACGGGGCTGCCGGGTAGGACGGCTCTTGAGCCGGCATACAGCCAACTCCCAGGTTGAGTTGTCAATCTCGACAGCATGAGCACAGGGGAACCCGAGGCACGGCTGCTCGTCGTCGAGGACGAGCCCAACATCCGCGAGTTGCTGGCGACCTCGCTGCAGTTCGCCGGGTTCGAGGTGGTCACCGCGGGCGACGGCCGGGCTGGCGTCCGCGCGGCCGCGGAGCACGATCCCGACCTCGTCGTTCTCGACGTGATGCTCCCTGACATGGACGGCTTCGAGGTCACCCGCAAGCTGCGCGAGAGCGGCCGGCGGGCACCGATCGTCTTCGTCACCGCCCGCGACAGCGTCGATGACAAGATCAAGGGCCTGACCGTCGGCGGCGACGACTATGTCACCAAGCCCTTCAGCCTCGAGGAGGTCGTCGCCCGCATCCGCGCGGTGCTGCGGCGCACCCGCGGCGAGGTCGACGAGGGCGCCGTGTTGCGCTTCGAGGATCTCGAGATCGACGAGGACACCCACGACGTGCGGCGCGCGGGCCGGCCCATCGACACCTCGCCGACCGAGTACAAGCTGCTGCGCTATCTGATGCTCAATCCCAACCGGGTGCTGTCGAAGGCGCAGATCCTCGACCACGTCTGGGACTACGACTTCCGGGGCGAGTCGGGCATCGTGGAGTCCTATATCTCCTACTTGCGCAAGAAGATCGACACCGACGGCCTGCCGCCCCTGATCCACACCAAGCGTGGGGTCGGTTACGTCCTGCGCAAGCCGCCGGCGTGAGCCAGGACCTCGCGAGCACCGAGCCCGCGCCGGGCGCCCCCTCCGTCCCCGACCGCGCCCAGGCGTGGCTGCGAAGGGTGCCCACGCTCCTGCACCGCACCTCGCTGCGCGCCCGGCTCATCGCGGTCACCCTCTGCCTGCTGGTGGTGGCGCTCGCCTTGTCGAGCTCGGTGATGGGCTATCTCATGCGGCGCGAGCTGATCGCCCGCGTCGATGACAACCTGCGCCGCAGCTCGACCTCGGTGGCCAACCAGGCCCTGAACCAGCTACTCGCCAATCGCGAGACGATCCGGCTGCCCAGCGTGTATGCCGTGGTGATCTTTCCGCAGTCCGGCACCGGGGCGATCAAGATCCCCGCCACCGATGTCGACGCCGTGCCCGCGCTGTCCGCCATGACCCTGGCCGACCCCAGGGTCGACAACGGCGAGGCCTTCACTTTGGGCACGGCCGGGTCAGACCTGTTGTGGCGCGGCGTCGCCCGCGCGCTGGACGACGGCACCGCGGTAGTCGTCGTCGCGCAACCGCTCAAGGACGTCTCGACCACGCTGAAGCGCTTCGCCTTGCTCGCTGCCTTGATCTCGCTGGCGACGCTGGCGGCCTTCGCGCTCGTCGGCTGGCTGGCGGTGCGCCGGGCCTTCCGGCCGCTGACCGAGATCGAGAACACCGCGAGGGCGATCTCCGCCGGCGATCTGAGCCGCCGGATACCGACGACCGATGCTCCAGAAGAGGTGGCGTCCTTGTCCACCTCCCTCAACGCGATGCTGACCCATGTCGAGGAGTCCTTCGCCGTGCGCGAGGCATCGGAAGAACGGATGCGCCAGTTCGTCGCGGACGCCTCCCACGAGTTGCGCACACCCTTGGCGACCGTGCGGGGGTATGCCGAGTTGTATCGCCAGGGTGCTGTGCCCGAGCAGGCGCTCCCCTCGACAATCGGACGGATCGAGGGCGAGGCCTCCCGGATGGCTCACTTGGTCGACGATCTGCTGCTGCTTGCTCGCCTCGATGAGGAGCGGCCATTGGAGAAGACGCCCTTCGATGTGACTGTGGTCGCGGCCGAGGCGGTCCAGGCGGCCCGCGTACGCGACCCGGCCCGGCACATCACGCTCACCGGACTCAGCGGTGCGCTGACACCGCTGGAGTTGCAGGGTGAGGAAGCCGGGATGCACCAAGTGCTCGGCAACCTGCTGACCAATGCGATCAGGCATACGCCCGCGGGGACGCCCATTGACGTGGCGGTGGGACGCAGCGCGTCCGGTGTTGTCATCGAGGTCCGCGATCACGGTCACGGGATCGACGAGGCCGCGAAGTCACGGATCTTCGAGCGCTTCTATCGCGTCGACTCCGCCCGCACCCGCGCGAGCGGTGGCACGGGCCTCGGACTGGCCATCGTCGCGGCGATCGTGGCCCGCCACGGCGGGCGCGTCGGAATCGCGACGACCCCCGGCGGCGGGGCGACCTTCGTCGTGGAACTGCCCGCGCCCACATACTCAGGCAACTCCCAGGCGTAGCCCAGCATCGTCCGAAGTTGACCTACTTAACTGGTCATCACCACCAAGGACGACAGGAGCGCCACGATGACGCAACCGGGCACGCCGACGGGATCGACCACCCCTCCGACCACGTCGCCTGCGCCAGCCGAGACCGACCACCCCATCTCCGAACCCACGGCTCCGCTGTGGTTCGGCGACCGGTCCGGCCAGCGCTACCCGGGCGCGACGGCGCCCACTCCCCCGTCCTGGGCCGGTTCCGGCCCGGCGGCGCCCCCGACGACCCCTCCCTCCTCCCAATCGTCGGGGGCCCGCCGCGTCTGGCCGGCCGTGTTGACGGCATCGCTCCTGTCCGCCGCCTTGGCGAGCGGCGGGACGTATGCCACGGTGCGCGCGGCGGACGGCAATGCGACCTCCCCTTCCACAGCGTCGTCCGCCGCCAGCCCCGCCGGCTCGTCCGCGGGCGCCCAGCAGATCCGCCAGGTCAACCCCAATGCGCCTGACTGGACCGCAACCGCAGCCACCGTGACCCCGAGCGTGGTCGCGATCAGCCTGCAGGTGCAGGGCGGTTCGGCGCAGGGTTCGGGCGTCGTCATCGACTCCTCGGGCCACATCCTGACCAACAACCACGTCGTCGACGGCGCGGTCGAAGGCACCATCGAGGTCACGCTGGCCGATGGCCGCAAGTACCCCGCGACAGTCGCTGGCACCGACCCGTCGACGGATCTGGCAGTCATCACCGTCAAGAACCCGCCGAGCGACATGAAAGCGATCGCCATGGGCGACTCCGACGCCCTTAAGGTCGGCGACCCAGTGATGGCTGTCGGCAACCCGCTGGGCCTGGCCTCCACCGTCACGACGGGCATCGTCAGCGCCCTCAACCGGCCGGTGACGACGGGTGACTCGCAGGCGCAGTACGGGCAGCAGCAGACCGAGCCGGTCTATACCAACGCCATTCAGACTTCGGCCGCAATCAACCCCGGCAACTCCGGTGGGGCGCTCGTCGACGCCGACGGCAAGCTCATCGGCATCAATTCATCCATCGCCAGCACCGGCTCGAACTCGGGCAATATCGGTATCGGCTTCGCCATCCCGGTGGTGGAGGCGCAGGCGATCGCCACGCAGCTGATCGCGAGCGGCAAGGCCCAGCACGCCTACCTCGGCGTCACGCTGCGCGATGGCGAGGCGACCGACGGCTCCGCGACGCGGGCCGGCGCCCAGGTCGGCGAGGTCTCGCCCAACACTCCGGCGCAGGCGGCCGGACTCCAGGCCGGCGATGTGGTCATCGCGGTCGACGGCACCCCGGTGGAGTCGCGCGACTCGCTGATCGCCAAGATTCGCGCCGAGCAAGTCGGCAGTACGGTCAAGCTGACGGTCATCCGCGGCGGCGCTCGCCAGGACGTGTCGGTCACCCTGGCCGTTCGCCCCGCGACGGCCGGCTGACCCCCGAAGCGTTTCTTCCCTCCCACGGCGGGGGCACCTCGAAGGCGGTCGAGGTGCCCCCGCCCCTGCATGGTTGGCGCTGGGCGGCTTTCCCGCCCGATGCCACAATCCCCTTGTTCGCACGGGGAAGGGCTTGCGTTGCGGACAAGGGGTTTGTCGTGCGCATGGGTGGCCAGGTCGGTCAGGACGCCGGTATGCCGCCTGGCACCGTCCCAGTCGGCCCGGTCCCGGTCGTCGGGTCGGCGTCACCGCTCGTCGATGAAGTCCTCGAGCTTGTCGATCGCCGATCGCGCCCGATCCGGGTTGGCGCGTGTGTAGTCCTTCGCCTTGGTCACCGCGTCCCCCACATTTGGGGCGCCGAATTGGTTCGGGCTCTCGGACATTGCTGCCTCCTCACATCAGCCGGGCTGCCCCCGGTCGGAGCCCCCGTCGTTTCGTCCACCCTGGCACGCCGGCGACGCCGACTCGGGCGAAGAGGCTCGGTGACCTTTGCGGCCGGTCGCTCACCCCGGCCTGTCATCGCGGACGCCCGGCGGGACCACCGGGGTCCAGGGTTGGGACCGGATCCGACGCAACCGACCCGGGTCCCCGCCCTGGCGAGATCACGGTCCGAGCCCGGCCGGAACTCCCGGCGACCTGTCCGACGCGCAAACCACTTGCCCCGGGCGGCTGCAGACGGCAGGCTAGATCCTCGTGCCTGAAATCGACCTTCTCCATGAACAGGCGCACCTCGCGGCAGCACGAACCGCGCTGGCCCGCATGCGCGAACGCACCGAAGCGATCGAGGTCAACGCGGCCGACCCGATCGCCGCCGCCTACTTGGCCCGCACCCTCTATTACCGCGCTGCCGCACTCGCCGACGACCCCGGGACGGCGCTCTTCTTCGGGCGACTCGACACCGCCGACGCCGACCGGTGGTACATCGGCCGACGCCACGTCAGCGACGAGGCCGGCGACCCCATGGTCATCGACTGGCGCGCCGCCGTCTCGACTGCCTTCTACCGGGCTACTCGCTCGGAACCGATGGGCATCACCCTGCGCCGACGCTTCGGCATCGCGGGGGGCGAGATCACGGCATACGAGGATGAACACCTCACCGATGCCGCCGAGCCCGAGTCGCGCAGCGCGATCCTCGCGGCCGAGATCGAGCGGCCCCGCGTCGGCCCGATGCGCGACATCGTCAGCACCATCCAGCCCGAGCAGGACGAGATCGTGCGCGCCGACGCCGACACGACCGTCTGCGTGCAGGGTGCCCCCGGGACCGGCAAGACCGCGGTGGGCCTGCACCGGGCGGCGTGGCTGCTCTACGCCCACCGCGATCGCCTTGCGCGCCAAGGAGTTTTGGTCATCGGCCCTAACCGCGCCTTCCTCGATCACATCGGGGCGGTCCTCCCCGCGCTCGGCGAGGTGCGGGTCGGGCATACGACCATCGCGGACCTCGTCGCGAGCCGGCCCGCGCGCGCGACCGAGGCACCGCGGGTAGCCGCGCTCAAAGGCGACGCCCGGCTCGCGGAGGTGCTCCGGCGCGCCGTCTGGGCGGCCGTGGCGACACCGAGTCAGGCCCTGGTCGTCCCACGCGGCGCCCGCAGATGGCGGGTGCCGGCCTACGACGTCGCCGATGTCATGGACGAATTGCGCTCTCGCGGAGCGAGATTCCACGCGGCTCGGGCGATGTTCCCGCAACGGCTGGCGCATCACGTCCTGCTCGCGATGGAGCGGGCCGGCGAGAGCCCCGACGACCGCGTCCACGACTCCGTCGCCCGCAACCCTGCGGTCAAGTCCTATGTCGCGGCGCACTGGCCGACCCTCGACCCGGCCAAGGTCCTGCATCGACTTCTCAGCGATCCCGAGGCCCTGTCAGCTGCGGCAGACGGGGTTCTCTCGGTCGACGAGCAGCGAATGCTGTTGTGGGACAAGCCACCTCGCACCGCCGGCTCCGCCAAGTGGACCACCGCAGATCTGGTGCTCGTTGACGAGCTCACCGACCTGCTGGATCGCACGCCCAGCCTCGGGCACGTGATCCTCGACGAGGCGCAGGACCTCTCCCCCATGCAGTTGCGCGCTGTCGGCCGCCGCGCCTCGACCGGGTCGCTGACCGTGCTCGGCGATATTGCCCAGGGCACGACGCCCTGGGCGACGGCGTCCTGGGCCGATGCCCTCACCCACCTCGGCAAGCCCGACAGCCATGTGGAGGTCCTAGCCCGCGGCTTCCGCGTGCCCGCCAGCGTGATCACGTATGCCGCGCGCCTCCTCCCGCTGATCGCCCCCGGTCTCGCGGCCCCCGAGTCGGTGCGTGACAACCCGGGCCGGTTAAGCGAGCACGCGGCGACTGCGGCTGAGATCTCAGATCGCCTTGTCGCCCTTGTCCATGCGGCGGTCCAAGCCCCTGGGTCGGTCGGCGTGATCGCGCCGGATGCCGATATCGACCGGCTCTCAACGGCCCTGAGCGGGGCCGGCATCGAGCACGGTGTGCTCGGGAGCGATCACGGCGATGTCGAGCATCAGGTCGATATCGTGCCGGCGACTATCGCCAAGGGCCTGGAGTTCGACCGGGTCATCGTTGTCGAACCCGCGGCCATCGCCGCCGCCGAGCCCGATGAGCGCACCGGCCTGCGCCGCCTCTATGTCGTCCTGACCCGAGCCGTCTCCGAGCTCGACATCCTGCACTCCGGCCCCCTCCCCAGCGCCCTTGGCGGCTGAACGGGCACGCTGTAACTGAGGCGCGCCGGCCGGGGTACGTTCGGGGCATGCGGGCGCTGCGTTACGAGACTTTCGGCGGGGCGGTCACCATCGTGGACGCCCCCGACCCGACGCCGGGCCCAGGGGCCGCGATTGTCGAAGTGGCCCGGACCGGTCTGTGCCGCAGCGACTGGCACGGCTGGCGCGGCCACGACAGCGACACGGCGCTGCCCTGCATCCCCGGGCACGAGTTCACCGGCACGGTGATCGAGGCACCGGAAGCGCCCGAGTGGCTCGGCAAGCGCGTGGCCGTGCCCTTCGTGATGGCCTGCGGCACCTGCCCCGAGTGCACGCGCGGCCACGGCCAGGTGTGCCGGGCGCAGCGGCAGCCGGGCTTCACCGACCAAGGCTCATTCGCGGCATACGTGCCGGTGGTCGCGGCACGCGTCAATCTGGTGGCACTCCCGGACGCCATCGGCGACGATGCGGCGGCCGCGCTCGGCTGCCGCTATGCGACCGCGTGGCGGGCGTTGACCGCAGTCGCACAGCTGCAGGAGGGCGAACGCCTGGCCGTGTTCGGCGCCGGCGGTGTCGGCCTCGCCGCGATCCAGATCGCGGTCCATCTCGGCGCCGAGGTGCTCGCCCTGGACATCTCGTCAGCCTCGCTAGGGCACGCGATGTCGTTGGGCGCCAGTGCTGAACGGATCGACGCCACGGATTCGCCACAACACATCGCAGATCACGTGCGCACGCTCTGGCCGGACGGGAGCAGCGTCAGCATGGATGCCCTGGGCTCACCGGTCCTGGCGAGCGCCGGCGTCCTCGGCCTGGCCCGGGGCGGGCGGCATGTCCAGGTCGGCCTGCTCGCCGAGCCCCTGAGCGTGCTCCCCCTGGGCCGTGTCATCGCGCACGAACTGCGCATCCTCGGCTCCCACGGGATGGCTGCGTCCGACTATCCGGCCCTGTTGGATGCCGTCGAGAGCGGCCTCGACCCCGCCGCTCTCGTCACGGCTACCTTGCCCCTGGCCGATGCTGGTCCCGCGCTGATGACGATGGACGCTCCCGACGCCCCGCGCGGGGTTCGATTGATCGATCCCCGCCGGTGATCCGCCAACCGTTTGAGTAGTCCGACTCAGGCGTCCCGCCTGGGGCTGCGACCACCATGGATGCATGGCCGCAACGCACGTGGATTCCGTCCGCCACCTCGAAGCCGAGTTCGCCGAGGCAATGACCCGCATGTATGCCGTGGGCAATGGTCTCGCCGCGCTCCGTCAGCGGCTGCTCATCGAGCAGGGCGCCGTTGCCGCCCCGACTCCGGTCGCCGCCCCGCGGGGGGAGGCGGCGACCGGAGTCCCGGACATCCCGGTCTTCACCCGCGGAACCGTTTCGGCCTCTGCGGGATTCGGCGGTGGCGCCGCATCCTCGACGGACGAGCGCTCCGCCGCTGCGGCGAGCGACGCGATCCTCGTGCCTGGTCCGGCAGTCGGCACCTCGGGCACCGGTGTGCGTTCGGGCGGGCTCGCCCCCTCCGCCGTGGCCGGACCCTCGGCTCCGACGATCGCCGGAACGCGCAGCCC
>NZ_DAOQZV010000020.1:0-13465 GCF_035343835.1 Nostocoides sp.
GATGGGAGCGACTCGGCCTGGTTCCGGCACGCGGGCCCGGGCCCGGTCGCCGCCTTACTCGGGGACATCCCGTCGGCCCGCGCCGAGGACCTGGCGACCGCCCTCGCGGCCTGCGCCGCGGTCGGCCATGGCGTCGTCCCCGATCACACGGGCGTGGGCTCGGTGCTCCTGGCCGCGTATGACGGTGCCCTCACCCCGGCCTTCGGGCCCGCCTCCGCGCAGCACCACCTCGCCGCGGGCTACCGCCCCGTCGGGCAGGAACTGGCACGCCTGCGGCGCGATGTGGACGTGCACGATGACTTGGCCAGCGTGCTTGCGTTCGGGTGCGGACGGCATACGGCCGAGGTGCTCGCGGGCTGGGCGCCGATCGGCAGCGACTGACGCGCACGGCTCCGGCGCCGAAGCAGCCTAGAGTTGAGGGATGCAAGGCAGCGTCCACCGCTACGACATCGAGACCGGCGACGGGTCGGTGCTGCTCGATGACGGCCGCGAATTGCCCTTCCCCGGCGCGGCGCTCGACGGCAGCGGATTGCGCCATCTGCGGGTCGGTCAGCGTGTGAGTCTGGGTGTCGCCGGCCCCGGCACCGAGCGGCCGGAGATCACCCGGGTCTGGATCGTCGGCATCGGCGACGAGGAGTCCATTCGCTAGCGCCGCAATGCCTTTCGCCTAGACAAACGCGACTGCCCGGCACCTCAAAGGTGCCGGGCAGTTCGCGGTGCCGCGTTCAGGCCTTCTTGCGCGTCGTGGTCTTCTTGGCGGCCGTGGTCGACTTCGCGGCGGCCTTCGTCGGCGCTGCCTTCGCCGCCTTCGTGGCCGCAGCCTTGGTGGTGGCAGCCTTCGCCGTCGCAGCCTTCCCCGTGGCGGCCTTGGTTGCGGTGGCCTTGGTCGCCGCCTTCGCCGGCGCCGCCTTGGTCGTGGTCGTGGCGGCAGACTTTGCCGGAGCGGCCTTGGTCGCCGACTTGGCGGGCGCGGCCTTGGTGGTGGCGCGCTTGGCCGCGGCCGTTGTTGTCTTGGCGGCGGTCTTCGCCGGTGCCGCGGCGGCCTTGGCCGCGGCGCTAGAGGCGCGGGCGAGGGGGGTTACCTTCGGCAGGCTCTTGGGGTTCTTGACGTAGTCCTTGAACTTCGCGCTCGCGGTGAATCGCGGCACCGAGGTCTTACGGATCTTGACGACATCACCGGTGCGCGGGTTGCGCCCGGTGCGCGCAGCGCGCGCCGCCTTCTCGAAGGTCCCGAAGCCGGTCAACGCGACCTTGCCGCCCTTCGACACCTCGGTGACGATCGTTTCGAGCACTGCCTCGACGGCGTCGACGGCGGCCTTCCGGCTCCCGAGTCGCGCCTCGAGCGCATTCACCAGATCAGCTTTGTTCACGAGACCAACTCCGTTGTCACTTCGTGCCGGTTGGGCCGGCGACCCTCGGGGTCGTGCAACTTCGCCGACCTCCACCGCTGACGGTAGGGCGCGCGGGCGCGTTAGTCCACTATTGGCAAGCAACGAGTTTGTTGTGTCGCAACGACATTTGTTCGGCGACAGCCGATCATTAGAGCGAAAGTCAGGCGGTCACAGTCGGTTTGAAGGCCGGCCGCGTCTTCTCGTATGCCGTGATGTCGCCTTCGTGACGCAGCGTCAGGCCGATGTCGTCGAGCCCTTCGAGCAGACGCCAGCGCGTGTAGTCGTCGACGTCGAAGGGCACGACGATGTCGCCCGCGGTAATCGTGCGCGAGACCAAATCCACTGTGACAGAGGCACCTGGCTCGTTTTCGAGATACTTCCAGATCAATTCGACATCGTGCTGGGCGGCAACGGCGGTCAGCAGGCCCTGCTTGCCCGAGTTGCCGCGAAAGATGTCCGCGAAGCGCGAGGAGATGACGACGCGGAAGCCGTAGTTCATCAGCGCCCAGACCGCGTGTTCGCGTGAGGAGCCGGTCCCGAAGTCGGGGCCGGCGACGAGAACGGATCCCGCGGCATACGCCGGATCGTTGAGCACGAAACTCTCGTCGCCGCGCCACGCCGCGAAGAGGCCGTCCTCGAATCCGGTGCGCGTCACCCGCTTGAGATAGACGGCTGGAATGATCTGGTCGGTGTCAACATTGCTGCGACGCAATGGGACGCCGACGCCGGTGTGCGTCGTGAAGGCCTGCATGTCAGTTGCTCCCAGCGGTGACGGGCTCGAGGTCGGCGGGCGTGGACAAGGTGCCGCGGATGGCCGTCGCCGCGGCGACAAGAGGACTGACCAGATGCGTGCGTCCACCCTTGCCCTGGCGTCCCTCGAAGTTGCGGTTCGAGGTCGATGCCGATCGCTCGCCCGGCGTGAGTTGGTCGGGGTTCATGCCCAAGCACATCGAGCAGCCGGGCAGTCGCCACTCCGCGCCGGCCGCGGTGAAGACCGCGTCCAAGCCCTCGGCCTCGGCCTGCAGTCGCACGCGGGCCGACCCAGGCACGACGAGCATTCGCACGCCGTCCGCCACCGTGCGGCCCTTGACGATCGCTGCGGCAGCGCGCAGGTCCTCGATCCGGCCGTTCGTGCACGAGCCGACGAAGACGGTGTCCACGGCGATCTCGCGCAGGGGCGTGCCCGCGGTCAGCCCCATATAGGCCAAGGCGGCCTCCGCGGCGGCACGCTCGGTGTCGTCAGGGATCAGCGCGGGGTCGGGCACGGCCGCGCCGAGCGGCGCGCCTTGGCCGGGGTTCGTGCCCCATGTGACGAAGGGAGTCAGGCAGGAGGCGTCGATGCGCACGACCTCGTCGAAGGTTGCGTCGTCCTCGGAGCGCAGCGTCGACCAGTAGGCGACGGCATCGTCCCAGTCGGCCCCTGTCGGCGCGTGGGGGCGATCCTTGAGGTAGTCGAAGGTGGTCTGGTCGGGAGCGATCAGACCGGCTCGCGCACCGGCCTCGATCGACATATTGCAGACCGTCATTCGCGCTTCCATCGACAGCGCGCGGATCGCCGAGCCACGGTATTCCAGGACATAGCCCTGACCACCGCCGGTGCCGATCTTGGCGATGACGGCCAGGATGACGTCCTTGGCCGTGACGCCCTCGGACAGGTCGCCATCGACCTCGATGGCCATCGTCTTGAAGGGCTTGAGCGAGAGGGTTTGGGTGGCGAGGACGTGCTCGACCTCGCTGGTGCCGATGCCGAAGGCGAGCGCACCGAAGGCTCCGTGAGTGGAGGTGTGACTGTCGCCGCATACGATCGTCATCCCGGGCTGCGTCAGCCCGAGTTGGGGGCCGACGACGTGGACGATGCCCTGCTCGGCGTGGCCCATCGGATAGATCTCGACACCGAACTCGGCACAATTGCGGCGCAGTGTCTCGACCTGGGTCAGGCTCACTGGGTCGGTGATCGGACCGGGGGTGGTCGGGACGTTGTGGTCCTCGGTGGCCAGCGTGAGCTCGGGGCGCCGCACCTGGCGGCCGCTGAGCCGCAAACCGTCGAAGGCCTGCGGACTGGTGACCTCGTGGACCAGGTGGAGATCGATGTAGAGGATGTCCGGCTCGCCGTCGGCGCTGCGAACCACATGGTCCGCCCAAACCTTTTCGGCCAGCGTGCCTGCCATCATTGCCTCCAAGAAATGCGTGCGCGAACCAGGCGTCCCGGCCAGGCTCGCACGGGTTTAGGACCCTAGAACTTGCGTCTCAGGCAATGAGACGGCAATATCAAGACATGGACAACTCCAGTGGGGTCGGCGTCCTCGACAAGGCCGCCATCGTCTTGGGGGCTCTCGAATCGGGACCAGCCACCCTTGCTCAACTCGTCACGGCCACCGGCCTGGCCCGGCCGACCGCCCATCGCCTCGCGGTCGCCCTGGAGCACCACCGCCTCGTCTCCCGCGATCTGCAGGGCCGCTTTGTGCTCGGCCCGCGCCTAGGCGAGCTCGCCGCGTCGGCCGGCGAGGACCGCCTGCTGGCTGCCGCCGGCCCGGTGCTCGGGGCCTTGCGCGATCACACCAATGAGAGCGCTCAACTCTTCCGCCGGCAAGGCGACCACCGCGTCTGCGTGTCGGCCGCCGAGCGCCCGGTCGGCCTGCGTGACTCCATCCCCGTCGGCGCGACCTTGTCGATGCTCGCTGGCTCCGCCGCCCAGGTGCTACTTGCCTGGGAGGAGCCGGACCGGCTGCACCGCGGTCTGCACGGCGCTGCCTTCAACGCGACCACCCTCTCCGGCGTCCGACGTCGGGGCTGGTCCCAGAGCGTCGGTGAGCGCGAGCCCGGAGTGGCCTCGGTCTCCGCGCCCGTGCGCAGCCCCTCCGGTCGCGTGATCGCCGCCGTGTCGATCTCCGGCCCGATCGAGCGCCTCTCCCGCCAGCCCGGACGCCTGCACGCCGCCACGGTCATGGCCGGAGCCAACAAACTCACCGAAGTCCTGACCCGCCACGCCGCCGCCCAGGAAGCTGCCGCCCGCGCCCAGTCCGAATAGGGAAGCCGTCGCCGGCATACGCGAAGGCCCCCTGCCTGAGGACAGGGGGCCTTCGACTGCTGGTAGCCCCGACGGGGTTCGAACCCGCGCTACCGCCTTGAGAGGGCGGCGTGCTAGACCGCTACACAACGGGGCCGTGCTACAGCGGAGCAACCTTAGCCGACGGCCTAGTCAATCTCCGAATCACCGCGATCACAGTGCTGCGCTGGGGTACCAGGACTCGAACCTAGAATGAGTGAACCAGAATCACTAGTGTTGCCAATTACACCATACCCCAAGGGGTATCGCCTCCCCTTCGTGCCGAAGCACGCGCGGGCCGCGAACCGAAGGTGAATACTACCCGCTCCCCCGTTGGCCCCCCAAATCGCGGATGCTCACCGTTTGGTGCGCGTATGCCGGGTCACGTCACCAGGTCGGCCGGCACGACCTAGACCTCGACAGGCGTATGCAGACGCAGCGACTCGCTGCCCACGGCCCGGGCGACCTCGGCATACTGTCCGTCGCGCAGCTCCCACACGGTGATCGAGGGTTCGTCCGGATCGAGGACCCAGTACGCGGCACACCCAGCCGACTCGTAAAGCGCCCGCTTGATCCCCAGGTCGAAGTGCCGAGTACTCGGCGAGAGCACCTCAATGGCAAGCAGTGGCGCGACCGGCAGATCGCGATCGGTCAACGCACTCCGCGCTGCGATCAGCAGATCGGGTTGCAGCACCGTGGCCGGGCCGAGGACGACGTCGAGCGGCGCCGCGAGCAGGCGCTGCCCAGCCGGAATGGCTGGCAGCAAGCGCTTGATGAGCTCCAGTTGAACCAGTTGATGACGCGGACTCGGCGCCGGGGTCATGACCAACACCCCGTCGATGAGTTCATGTCGCCGCCCATCGTCCGGGAGCGCATCGAGGTCCGCCCGCGTGAACGGCGCCCCCGGCGAGACCGTGGTCATGACACTCATCGTCCCTCACTTTCCATCCCCCAATCCTGGCGGGCTCCCTGAGCGACTATGAGCGGTTATCACAGGTTCGCGACGAAGGAGCGAGGGTCCCACGCTCTGCGTGGGCAAACGTCCTCCGGGGGGGGTGTCCTTGAGCGTCGCGAGCCGATCTCAGGGCACCCGAAGGCCGAGCCACCCAGGGCGGACCACATCGAGCGAGTCGATGACCGCGATCCCCCGCCCCGTCACCTCCGCTCGGACGCCCTCGTCGAGGGCGCCGTCGCGCACCAGCCACGCCGCTCGGAGCCCCGCGTCGGCGGCCCCGAGCGGGTCGGCGTGCAGCTCGTCCCCGATGTGCAAGGTGCGCGCCGGGTCGGTTCCGAGTTGCCGGCAGGCCTCGTGGAAGGCGCGCGCGTCCGGCTTGCCGAAGCCGAGCGTGTCACGTGTGCAGACCACATCGGTGACACCAGCCAAGCTCGTATGCCGCAGCTTCGCCGCCGTATAGTCGGCGCCCGAGTTCGTCAGCAAGCCAATGCGTATACCGTTGTCCTGCAACGCTTTCAGGCAGGCGGGCGCGTCCTTGAAGGTCTGCAAGGCGGCCACGAACGCCGGCTCGTATGCCGCGTCGAAGGCCGCCCGAGCGACCTGCACGTCCGCTGCGCCCAGCCAGGCTCCGAGGTCCGCGATCCGCGCCGCCCGCATGGCAGCGAAGGTCAGTTCGCCGCGGGTGTAGGCCCCGAAGAACCCGCCGGGATCCGACCGGAACCGCACGCCCGCAATCGCGAGCCGTTGCGGGTCGGCGTCCGGCCAGACCACGGCCGCAGCGGCAGCGCCGGCCAGGTGCATCGCCGCCGCCGTGTCGATGAGCGTGTCGTCGAGGTCGAAGAGCACCCCGTCGATCAGCACGTCCTCGGCGGGGTGAGCCACGGCATACGGCAATCGGTCAGAGGGTGGCACGCAGGGCGTACAGGCGCGCCAGGGTCGAGGTCTTGCCGAGAATCTCCATCGATTCAAAGAGCGGCGGTGAGATCTTGGCACCGGCGACCGCCGTGCGCACCGGCCCGAAGGCGACTCGCGCCTTGAGGCCCAACTCATCCACCAGGACCCGACGCAGGGTCGCCTCGAGGTTCGCGGCATTCCAGGCAGTGCCGGCGATCAGGTCGGCCAGGTGGTCGTCGATGTCACCCAGCGCGGCGATCGCGGCATCGAGCACCCGCGGTGCATCCGCACCAAGGTCGGCCCGCGCGTCGTCGTTGATCACCAGCATGTCGTCGGCGGTGAAGAAGGGCGCGACCAGCGGCACCGACTCGCTCAACAAGACGATGCGGGTCTGGATCAGCTCGGCGACCGACTTCAACCGGCCCAACTCCCCCAGGCTCGGCGATCCGGACAACACACCGGCCCGCTCCAGATAGGGCAGCAACCGCGAGGTGAAATCACCGAGTTCGAGGTCGCGGATATAGACGCCATTGAGCCACTGCAGCTTCTTCAGGTCGAAGATCGGCCCGACCGGATTGACCTTCGCCCACGCGAAGTCGCGCGAGAAGTCGGCGAAGGTGAACTTCTCGACGTCATGGCCCTCGGCATCCTGCGCCGGCGGATAGGCAAGCAGCGCAAGGAAGTTCACGAGCGCTTCCGGCAGATAGCCCTCCTCGACGAACCACGTCAGCCGGGCCGCGGGATTCTTCCGTTTGGAGATCTTGGACTTGTCGGCATTGCGCAGCAGCGGCATGTGCGCGAACGCCGGCGCCTTGAGCCCGAGCCACTTGTAGAGCAGCAGGTGCTTGGGCGTGGAGGAGATCCACTCCTCGCCGCGCACCACATGGGTGATCTTCATCTCGTGGTCGTCGACGACGACGGCGAGGTGATAGGTCGGGAAGCCGTCGGCCTTGAGAATGACCTGATCGTCCGGCCGGGGGGCGTTGACATCGCCGCGGATCAGGTCGGTAAAGGTCAACTCGACGTCGTCGGGGATGAACATCCGCACGACCGGCTTGTCGGTGAAGCCGGGCAACTCGCGCCGTTCCGTCTCCGACTTCCCGTGACAGAGGCGGTCATACCCGGTGGGCTGCTTGTTCTTCTGTTGCTCCTCGCGCATCTGCTGCAGCCGCTCGGCGCTGCACCAGCACTTGTAGGCGTGCCCCGACTTCAGCAGCTTTTTGACATAGGGCTTGTAGGTGTCGAGCCGCTCGGACTGGCGGTAGGGGCCGACCGGGCCGCCGATATCGGGACCTTCGTCCCACTGCAGACCCAGCCAGTGCAGGGTGTCGAAAACCTGCTGCTCGCTGTCGGCGCGAAAGCGCGCCCGGTCGGTGTCCTCGATCCGCAAGAGGAACTGCCCACCCTGCTGACGGGCATACGCCAGGTTGAAGAGCGACATATACGCCGTGCCGACGTGCGGATCGCCCGTCGGCGACGGCGCGACGCGCAGGCGGACCGGACCGAGTTTGTGCTTGCTCACGGGTCGCAAGTGTAGGAGCGTGTCAGTCCCGCCGCAGGAACGGATTGGCCAGTATGCCGATCCCGTCGATCTCGACCTCCACCCGGCTGCCGTGGTCGACCGTGCCGACACCCGCCGGCGTCCCGGTCAGGATGACGTCGCCGGGCAGCAGCGTGAAGGCCTGGGTGAGGTAGGCGATGAGCGTCGGAATGTCGAAGATCAGGTCGGCGGTCGTGCCGTCCTGCTTGACCTCGCCGTCGACGCGGGTGACCAGGCGCAGATCGCTGACGTCGAGGTCGGTGGCGATCACCGGCCCGAGGGGACAAAAAGTGTCCATGCCCTTCGCGCGTGCCCACTGGCCGTCGCCGCGCTGCAGGTCGCGAGCGGTCACGTCATTGGCGCAGGTGTAGCCAAAAATCACCTCGTTGGCGCGCTCCTTGGGCACCGACTTCGCGATCCGGCCGATGACCACGGCCAACTCCCCCTCGTAGCTGACCTCCTGGGTGATCGAGGGGATGATCACGGGGTCGTCCGGGCCGACGACGGCGGTGTTGGGGACGAGGAAGACCAGCGGCGAGGTGGGAATGTCGTTGCCCATCTCCTTGGCGTGGTCGGCGTAATTGCGCCCGATCCCGAGCACCTTGCTGCGCGGGATGACGGGCGCGAGGAGTCGGACCGCGTCGGCCGGCACCCGCCGCCCGGTGAAGGTGACGCCCTGGTAGAGCGGGTCACCGACGATCTCGGCGATGACGCCGCCGTCCTCTTCCAAGACGCCGTATGCCGGGTCCTCCCCGGTCGTGAATCGCACGATTCGCATGAGGGTCAGCCTAAGCCGGGCGGGTTCGCCGGTGACCGGGGCCGCCCGACGCAGGGATAGCGTGGGAGTGTGCATCCGGTTCGCCTCCCCCCGACGGACTGGGCCGCCCGGGAAGTGGCGCACCTCGCCCGAGTCGAGGAGCTGGTGGCCGGCCACGAGGCTCGGCGTCGCGGTGCCGTCGCGCACCCCGTGGAGGACTTCCTCTTCGTCTACTACAGCAATCCGCCGGGCAAGCTGCGCCGGTGGCATCCCGGCCCCGGCATCGTGCTCGAGGACGCCGGACGTATGCCGCGCGCCTCCTGGCGCCACTACGTCACCGACAGCTGTGGCGGGGTCGCGCTGGACGTGGATCACTTTGCCGCAGAACGTGGTTCGACGGTTGCTTTCGTCCGCTCGCTGCTGGCGGCCACGGTGGGGCGGGCGCCGCATACGGGGTGTTTCGGGTTGCACGAGTGGGCGATGGTCTATCGCTCGCAGGAGGTGCGGCATACGGCCTATCCGTTGCGCCTGAGTCCGGCCGAGACGGACGAGGTGGTGGACGCGCACCAGATCCGGTGCACGCACTACGACGCCTTCCGGTTCTTCACTTCGGCGGCGTCCCCGCGAAACGCGTTGCAGCCCAACCGGGATTCGCAAGTTCAGCTCGAGCAGCCAGGGTGTCTGCACGCCGGGATGGACGTCTACAAATGGTGTTTCAAGCTCGGGCCACTGGTGCCCGGCGAGTTGACCCTGGATGCCTTCGATCTGGCCCGCGAGCTCCGCACGCTCGACATGCGTGCCTCGCCCTACGACCTGCGCGACCTCGGCTACGAGCCGATCCCGATCGAGACTGCCGCGGGCAAGGCGGCCTATGTCAGCGCGCAGCGTGCCTTCGCCGAGCGGAGCAATGCACTGCGCCGGCGCCTGCTCGAGGTCCTGGACACCGTTGCCCGCCCTGCCGTGCAGTAGCGGTGGCCGTGTTCGCCGCAAGTTGTCGTGCATGAGGTGCACTGGGCTGCACTTAATGCACGACAAGGAGGAGATACCTGTGGCCGCGTCGCCCGACTCTTGAGCGCCACGACGGTTCACCGCGACGTGGTCACCACGGAAATCCACTTCATCGAGATCACCCGGGACGAGACAGGTCGGATCTGGTTGTTCCTGCATTCGGGCTCTCGGGGTGTCGGCAACAAGATCGCCCAGCATCACATCGACGTCGCGCAGATGCTCTGCGAGCGGTGGTGGATTCCCTTGCCGCACAAAGACCTTTCCTACCTCGTGGAAGGCACCGACGAGTTCTGGGCCTACATCCGGCAGATGCGCTGGGCGCAGACCTACGCCCTGCTCAACCGTGAGGAGATGATGGATCGGTTGGTCGCCTGTGTCGAGAAGTGGCTCGGCGTCACGGTGGATCGGCACGAGGAGATCAACTGCCACCACAACTACACCGAGCAGGAGGAGCACTTCGGCAAGCCCGTCTGGCTCTCTCGCAAGGGTGCCATCTCGGCGCGGGCCGGCGAGCCCGGCTTGATCCCCGGATCGATGGGCACTGCGTCGTATGTGGTTGCGGGGCTGGGCAATCGACTTGCCCTGAACTCGGCGCCGCACGGTGCCGGCCGCGTGCACTCGAGGTCATCGGCCCGGCGCACCTTCACGATGGACCAGCTGCGCGAGGCGATGGCCGGCGTGGAGTTCCGCGACACCGATGCCTTCATCGATGAGATCCCGGCGGCGTACAAAGACATCGGCCAGGTGATAGCGGATGCGGCAGACCTGGTCGAGGTGCGGCATACGCTCCGTCAGCTGGTGAATGTCAAAGGGGATTAGGGCTCATCCGCGCCGGGGGGCGACCCCGGCGCGGATGAGGCCGAACGTCACCGACTCCAGGAGTGCGTCCCAGCTGGCTTCGAGAATGTTGGCAGCGACGCCGATGGTGGACCAGGTGGTCGAGCCGTCGCTGGTCTCGATCAGCACGCGCGTGATGGCGTCCGTGCCGTGCTCTGTGTCGAGGATGCGGACCTTGTAGTCAACGAGTTCCAGGTGCGCGATCTCCGGATAAGCACTCGAAAGCCCTTCCCGCAGAGCATGATCAAGCGCGTTCACCGGGCCATTGCCTTCACCGGTCGTGACCACACGCTCGCCGCCGGCAAAGACCTTGACCGTTGCCTCCGACAGCGCATCGTCCTCTCCACGGGAGTCGGTGATGACCCGCCACGACTCGACGTCGAAGTAGTCGGGCAGGCCGCCGTTCAGCTCGCGCCGGAGAAGCAACTCGAAGCTCGCGTCCGCGGCATCGAAGGTATAGCCGCGCAATTCCAGATCCTTGACCCGCGCGAGGACCTGGGCGACCTTGGCGGCATCGGCTTCGTCGCTGCCGTCAAGATCGAGACCGAGTTCACGCGACTTGAGTTCGATCGATGCCCGACCCGCCATGTCCGAGACCAGCATCCGCATGTCATTGCCGACCGCTTTGGGGTCGGTGTGCTGATAGAGATCCGGGTCGACCTTGATGGCGCTTGCGTGCAGGCCGGCTTTGTGCGCGAAGGCGCTCGACCCGACATACGGCTGGCGGCTGTAGGGCGCGACATTGGTGATCTCGCTGATCGCGTGGGAGATGCGGGTCGCTTCGGCGAGCCGGTGCGGTTCGAGGAGCTCGAGCCCCTGTTTGATCTGGAGGTTGGCGACGACAGTCACCAGATTGGCATTACCCGTGCGTTCGCCGTAGCCGTTGATGGTGCCCTGCACGTGCGTGGCTCCGGCGTCGATCGCGGCCATCGAGTTGGCGACCGCGCACCCGGTGTCGTTGTGGCAATGGATACCGACACGCGCCGAAGTGGTCGCGAGCACATCGGCGACGACGTCAGCAACCTCCGCCGGCAGCATCCCGCCATTGGTGTCACAGAGGGCGATCACCTCAGCGCCGGATTCGGCCGCGACGCGCACGGCCTCCAGCGCGTAGGCCCGATCGGTCGTATAGCCGTCGAAGAAATGCTCCGCGTCGAGGAAGACCCGCCGTCCCTCGCCACGCAGGAAGGTCACCGTGTCGCGGATCATCTCGAGGTTTTCCGCGAGCGTGGTGCGCAGGGCGCGCTCGACGTGACTGACATGGCTCTTGGCCACGAGGGTGACGACCGAGGCACCGGAGTCGAGCAGGGCACGCACCAGCGGGTCGGAGTCGGCCCGGCCGCCGGCCCGGCGGGTGGCGCCGAAGGCGGCGAGCGTCGCATTCTTCAGCCGCAGCTCGGTCTGCGCGCGCCGGAAGAACTCGGTGTCCTTGGGGTTGGCGCCCGGCCAACCGCCCTCGATGAAGCCGACGCCTAGATCGTCGAGGTGGGCCGCAATCGCCAGCTTGTCCGTCACCGAGAGGTTCAGACCCTCTTGCTGCGCGCCGTCGCGCAAGGTGGTGTCGTAGACGTGCAGGTCGCTCATCGCTCGCTCTTCTTCGCAGGACGTATGCCGTGTGGTCCGGGCGTCGCCCGGGGCTGGTCGCCGGCGACCAATCCCCGGGCCACGGCCCGACGCGTGTGTTGCCTGTTCATTGTCCGACGAGCGTGCGCCGCCTCCGGCCCGGGGGTGCGGACCGAAAACCCTAGCCCTGCCGGTCCCCCGCTCGGTTGCGATGTTTCCCGACAAAGCAAAAGACCCCCCGGGTGCGGGAGGTCTGCGCGACGAGAAACTCTCGTCGCGCTAGCCGATAATGATCGCCGCGGTGGCGGCAGTCTCAAACATCACGCATTCACCCTGACACGCCCCCGGGACGTTGCAGAACCGGGGTCCACATCGTGAACACGACTCTCGCCGGCCGGCCCCGGAGACGGGCGAGGGCGAGAGACTGGCGCGGCCGCCGGTTCGTCGGGTCCGTCACCTCTGCGGTCAGCGGCCGCGCTCAATCGCCCTCGCCTCGTCTCCGCGTCCAGCCGCCCTTGTCCTCTCCCACTCCCCGTCGCGTGAGCAGTCGAGTGACGTCGAGTGGGCGACGACGCGACGACGAGTGGCCGGCGTCGGCCACTCGACGTCCCTGATGGGCCACGAGACGGAACTACCAGGCCGGGAACTCCTGGTCGTCGGCGAGTTCGCCGTCGGCGCGGGCGTTGAGCTCGTAGGAGCCCTTGCCGTCGATCGACTCACGGATGATGTCGGCATGCCCGGCGTGACGGGCGACTTCGGCGATCAAGTGCTGGATGACCCAGCGCACCTGCCAGCCGACCAGCTCCGGCGGGTACCACGGCGCGGGCGGAGTCGGGACGATCGCGTCGAAGTCCGCGGACTCGACGATCTCGCCGAGCCGGCCAACGGCCTGGTCGTATGCCGTGAGGAGGCCCTCGATGGTCACCCCCGCGGGGTCGTCCATCTCGTAATCACCCCCATCGGCAGCGGCATTGGGGCCAGCGGGGAAGTTCGGCGCGGCGGCAACCGATGCGCACCAGCCGTCGGCCACTTGCGTCAGGTGGGTGATGAGCATCGCCGGCGTGAAGGCGCTCACCGACGGCCGCGCATGGATCTGCTCATTGGACAGCCCGTAAACCGTGCTGCGCGCCTGGGCGAACTGCTGGAGCAGAAATGTCTTCGCAACGGCGCGCTCGCCGCTTGCCTCGGGAGTAAGAAAGGCCATGGTCGTCTCCTTGCGTCTCTATCGATTGGTTCCACTCCAGCATGGCGAGCCATCCGGCCACATCCTGACCTGATGACGAGAGTCCGCCCGGGACTCGATCGAGCGGCAGGGCGGGGTGAGGAGGTGGGGGGATTGAGCGCGCCCGCTGACCGTCCGAGGTGACAGGCTGACCAAAGGATGCGGGCGCGCGAACCTCTCGCTCCCACCCCTCACCCCGCCCGGCCCCGCCACGCCCGGCCGCTGCCGCAGCCGGGCACACAGGACCGAGAC
>NZ_DAOQZV010000020.1:13565-23662 GCF_035343835.1 Nostocoides sp.
CGCCCGGCCCCGCCACGCCCGGCCGCTGCCGCAGCCGGGCACACAGGACCGAGACGGGTCAGTCGGACCCGGGTCGACTCTCGGGCAACGCAATCCGGCTCGCGAGTCGGGCGGGCGCCTGGATGACATAGCTAACGATCAGCAGTTCGGCGACTTCGGCCCAGTCGGTCGCGTCGTCGAGGATCATCCCGATGACATTGCGCCCCCACTCGGCCCGGAAGTAGGGCGGCCCGAGATGCTCGAAGGCCCGGACGTCCTCGGGATCACCTCGCAGCGTGATCCGGAATCGCCTGTCCTCGCCGCCGAAGACATGCGCGATCGTCGCCTGCCCCACCCGCCACCGCACGCCGACCCAGGCCGGCTCCTGCCGGCACTCGGGCAAGGCCTCCGCGATGGTGTTCAGCCGATCGAGCATCTCCTCCGGAACGTCCGGCCGCTCAGCCATGCCGGCCGCTCACAGCTTTCCCGCGCGACGCCACAAACCCGTCATCCGCAACGGAGGACTTTCCGCACCCACCAGGTACGTCTGGCATCGGGCGGGAAAGCCGGGCCGGGCTCAGACTCAGAGCGGGGTGACATAGGCGCCCGAGATGCCACCGTCGACCAGGAAGGTGGAGGCGGTCATGAACGAGGACTCGTCGGAGGCCAGGAAGAGGACGGCGTTGGCCATCTCCTCGGGCTCGCCGAAACGCCCCATAGGCACGTGCACCAGCCGTCGCGCGGCGCGCTCGGCATCCTTGGCGAAGAGTTCCTTCAGCAACGGGGTGTTGACCGGCCCCGGGCACAGGGCGTTGACCCGGATGCCCTCGCGGGCGAACTGCACCCCCAGCTCGCGGGTCATTGTCAGCACCCCGCCCTTGGACGCCGAGTAGGAGATCTGCGACGTCGCGGCGCCCATGACCGCGACGAAGGACGCGGTGTTGATGATCGAGCCTGACTTTTGCTCGAGCATGTAGGGCAGCACCGCCTTGCAGCACAGGTAGACCGACGTCAAGTTGACCAACTGCACCCGGTTCCACGCCTCCAGATCGGTGTCGAGGATGGAGTCGTCGTCGGGCGGGCTGATGCCGGCGTTGTTGAAGGCAATGTCGATGCGGCCGTAGGTCTCGTGCGCGACTTTGAAGAGGTTGTCGACGTCTGTCTTGTCCGCGACATTGCAATGCACGTATGTCCCGCCGACCTCCTCCGCGAGCGCCGCACCCTGCCCGTCGGACAGGTCGGCGATGACGACCTGGGCCCCCTCCTGCGCGAAGCGCCGGACGGTTGCGAGCCCGATGCCCGAGCACCCTCCGGTGACGACGGCGACCTTGCCCTCGATACGTCCGGTCATGTCGTGGTTCCTTTCAGTTCGTGGTGTCGAAGAAGACGTTCTTGGTCTCAGTGAAGGCGTCCAGCGCGTCCGGCCCGAGTTCGCGGCCGATGCCACTGGCCTTGAAGCCGCCGAAGGGTGTCGAATAGCGCACGCTGCTGTGGCTGTTGACCGACAAGTTGCCGGCCTCGACGCCGCGCGCGACCCGGATGGCCCGGCCGACGTCTCGCGTCCAGATGGACCCGGAGAGTCCGTATGCCGTGTCATTGGCCTTGGTGATCGCGTCGGCCTCGTCGTCGAACGGCATCACCGAGACGACGGGTCCGAAGATCTCCTCCCGCCAGGCGCGGTCGTCGGTGCCGTGCGCCAGGAGGACGGTGGGCGGGTACCACCAGCCCTTGCCGTTCGGGGCGCTCCCGCGGAAGGCGATATCGGGGGCTTGGTGGCCGGCTGCGTCGGCATCCTCGATGAACGAGCGAACAGTGTCGCGCTGACCGCTGCTGACCATCGGGCCCATCTCGGTGGCTTCGTCGCCGGGATCGCCGACACTGACGGCCTTGACCGCGGTTTCGAAGCGCTCCATAAAGGCATCGAAGACGCTGCGCTGCACAAGGATTCGGGTGCGGGCGCAGCAGTCCTGGCCGGCATTGTCGAGGAAGCTCATCGGCGCTGATGCCGCGGCCTTCTCGACGTCGGCGTCGGCAAAGACAATGTTCGCGCTCTTGCCGCCGAGTTCCAGCGTGACCCGCTTCAGTTGGTCGGCGGCCTTGCGCATGATGCCCTGCCCGACGGCGGTCGATCCGGTAAAGCAGACCTTGCGGACGTCGGGATGGGTGACGAACCGCTCGCCGACCACCGACCCCTTTCCCGCGAGGACGGAGAAAACACCCTCGGGGATGCCGGCCTCCAGCGCCAACTCACCGAGCCGAATCGCCGTCAGTGGGGTCAGCTCGGCCGGCTTGAGGACCACCGTGTTTCCCGCGGCGAGCGCCGGGCCGAAGCCCCAGGCGGCAATCGGCATCGGAAAGTTCCACGGCACGATGACCGAGACCACGCCGAGCGGTTCCTTGAAGGTCACATCGAGCCCGCCGGCCACCGGGATCTGGCGACCGAAGAGCCGCTCCGGCGCAGCCGCGTAGTAGCGGAGCACGCCTACGACATTCCCGGCCTCCCAGCGGGCGTTGCCGATCGTGTGGCCTGCGTTGGTCACCTCGAGTCGCGCGAGTTCCTCGGTGTGTGCCTCGACGGCATCGGCGAAGCGGCGCAACAACATGCCGCGATCGGCCGGTGCGACGGCACGCCACGCAGGCCCGACGGCCACGGCGCGCGCGATGGCGGCGTCGGTCTCCTCGACACCGACCAGGTCGAGGGTCGCAACGACCTCTTCGGTTGCCGGATTCACGACATCGTGAGTTGTGGTCATCAGTAATCCTGTCTGGGATGTCTAGAGTCGTTCGAAGCCACGGACGCGTTCCCAGTCGGTGACCGCGGCATTGAAGGCCGTGACCTCGACATCCGCGGCGTGAGCATAGTGCTCGACGACTTCGTCACCGAAGGCAGCCCGGGCGATGGCGCTGCCCAGCAACAGATCTCGCGCGTCGCCCAGCGTCATCGGCACGTGTTCATAGCCGGCTGTGTAGGCATTCCCAGGACAGGCGGCAGGTAGCGCCAGCCCTTCCCGTATGCCGTGCAGCCCGCCCGCGATCATTGCTGCCACCGCGAGATAGGGATTCACATCGGCGCCCGGCAGGCGGTTCTCGACGCGGATGCCCGCACCATGGCCCACGACACGCAACGCGCAGGTGCGGTTATCGGTCCCCCACGCAACCGCGGTCGGCGCGAAGGAGCCGACCTGGAATCGCTTGTAGGAGTTGATATTCGGGGCGTAGAAGTAGGTGAACTCGCGCATCGTCGCCAACACGCCCGCCATGAAGTGGTCGAAGACGTCGCTACGGCCGCCGTCACGCTCATCGTCGGCGAAGCTGATGGTCCCGTCCGCACCACGCAGCGAGAGATGTATGTGGCACGAACTACCTTCGCGCTCATCGTATTTCGCCATGAAGGTGATCGACTGAGCGTGGCGCGCGGCGATCTCTTTGGCACCCGTCTTATAAACCGAGTGGTTGTCGCAGGTGCGCAGGACGCGGTCATACAGGAAGCCGATCTCGTGCTGCCCCAAGTTGCACTCCCCCTTGGCTGCCTCGACCGTCATGCCCGCGGCATACATCTCGTTTCGGATCTCGCGCAGCACTGGCTCGACTTTCCCGCCGCCGAGCAGCGAGTAGTCGACGTTGTAGCGGTTGGCTCCCGTCAGACCCACGTAGCGCCGATCCCAGGCGGACTCGTAGGAGTCCTCGAAAAGGATGAACTCCAACTCGGTGCCGGCAAATGCCTCGAAGCCCATCGCAGCAGCGGCCTCGATCTGCTTCTTGAGGATGGTCCGCGGAGATGCGGCGACGTCGCCGGAACCGTCCAGCCAGGTCAGATCGCACTGGATGGTCGCGGAGGTGGGATGCGCGGGGGTGCGGCGGAGGGTGTCGAGATCCATGGCGAAGAACATGTCGCCATAACCGCGCTCCCACGACGACATCGCATACCCCGGCACGGTGTTCATCTCGACATCGACGGTCAGCAGGTAGTTGCAACCCTCCGTGCCGTGGCCGAGCACGGTGTCGAGGAAATACTGCGCGTGCATCCGTTTGCCCTGCAGCCTCCCCTGCATATCCGTGAAGGCGAGGACGACGGTGTCGATCGCGCCGGCGGCGATCTCGGCGCGCAGCATCTCCAGGGTCAGACGGGGTGCCCCGGTCATCCGCTCAGTGCTCATGTTGACTCCGTTTCTCATTGCGGGACAAGGGTTTCACCAGCTAGCCAAGCAGTCCACGTAAGAGCGCGGCCGTGGCATCGCAGTGCTCCGCCATGGCGGCTCGAGCACCGTCGGGGTCGCCGCCGAGGATCGCGGCGACCACGGCGTCGTGCTGGTCATTGGAGTGCTCGATATTGCGGCGCAACACGGGGATTGCAGTCAGCATTTCGTGCAGCGCAGCCTGCGCCCGGGTGACCGCTTCGATAACCATGGGCGAGCCGCTCAGCGTCGCGATAGCCAGGTGCAATCGGCTGTCCGCCAGCCGGTGCGCCGCATTGTCCGGCGCCTCCCGGACGGCCCGAACCGACTCCAGTAGCCACGCCCGCTGGTCTGCGGCGAGCGGTCGGCCGGCCGCGAGGGCGGCCGCTCCCGGCTCGATGACGTGCCGGAAGTCCAGGGCGTCGGCGAGGGCCGCGCCGGTCCGCACGGCGACGGCCGGTGCCGACCCGGGCTCAACGCCGGCATACGTCACCACGGTCCCTCCGCCACGTCCGCGGCGGGTGGTGACCAACCCCGAGTCGCGAAGAGCGGCGATCACCTCGCGCAGCGTGTTGCGGCTGACGCCGAGGCGCTCGGCGAGTTCGCGCTCGGGCGGCAGCGCCTGGCCCAGCGTGAACACACCCAGGCGGATCGCCGTCGCCAGTTGCTCGACCGTCACCTCGAAGGCATTGCCACTGGCCGGGCGCAGGACGACCTCGGGCAAGGCCGGGCGAGCGCCACTGCTCATCCCCCGATCCACTACCGGGTCGCGGCGGACGTCAATGGCTCTGTTGTGGACCATTACGCGCCCCGCACCCGCTCATTGGCCGGGTCGAAGGGCGCCCGCCGGGACACCGTGATCGGGATGACAGCACCCGCGAGGTCCACGGTCCATTGCCCGCTATCCACCCACGGCGTCGGCGCGGCGCCGGCTGCGCGATCGCCCACCAGGGCCAGGCCCACGCCGCACTGGAGCCGGCCGCCGTATGCCGCACTGGTCACCTGCCCGGCCGGCTCACCGTCGCGGAGCACCAACTCGCCGCCCCACAGGTAGGCACTCGAGTCACCCGTCGTGAAGGAAACGATCCGGCGACGCGGCCCGGACTCCTTCACACCGGCCACCGCATCCCGACCGAGGAAGTCGATCCCGCCGCCCAGCTTGGCGACGAACCCGAGCCCGGCCTCGATCGGTCCGATCTCTGGAGTCAGTTCACGACCGAAGGCGCGATAGCCCTTCTCCAACCGCATCGCGTCGATCGCGTAGTAGCCGGCGGGTGTCACGCCGAGGTCAGCTCCGGCATCGAACAGGCCCCGGTAGACGACAACCGCGGACTCGGACGGGATGTAGAGCTCGAAGCCGAGTTCGCCGACGTAGGTCATGCGCAGCGCCATGACCGGCGCCCCCGCAACCGACACCTGCTGCAGGGTGCCGAAGGGAAATGCGCTGTCCGAGAAGTCGTCTCCCGATAACCGGGTGAGTAGCTCACGCGAGCGCGGGCCCATCACACCGAGCACGGCGTAGGCGCTTGTCACGTCGACGACCTCGACGGCCAGCCCCTCGGGCAGCTGACGGCGCAGCCAATCCAGGTCTCGTACCGTCGTGGCTGCACTGCTGACCACGAGGTAGCGCCGCTCCCCGATGCGTGTGACGGTGACGTCCGCCTCGTAACCACCGCCCCGGTTCAACCACGCGGTGTAGACCGCCGTCCCAACGGGCACCGCGATATCGGCACTGCACACCCACTGCAATGCCTGCTCCGCATCTGGCCCGGTGACGAGGTACTTGCTGAATGACGTCTCGTCGAAGATCGCGACACGCTCATGGGCGGCGCGCTGCTCGGCAATACACCAGTCGGCCCAGACCGGCCGCTCCCACGAATAGTCCAGACGCGGCTCGATCCCTTCCGGCGCAAAGACATTCGGACGTTCCCAGCCGTTGCGACTGCCGAAAACCGCACCCTGTCCAGCGGTCAACGCGTGCACCGGCGAAAGTCGTTGCGGCCGACCTGACTCCAGCTCACGGTTGGGCCAAGGCACCGCGTAGTGCAGTCCGAGCACCTCACCGACCCGCGCACGCAACCAGCTATTGTCCCCCTGCAGTGGGGAGAAGCGACGGATGTCCGCACTGACGAGATCCATCGTCGGCTCGCCGGCGACGATCCACTCGGCCAGGGCGCGGCCTGCGCCGCCGGCACTGGCGATCCCGACCGAGTTGAATCCTGCGGCGACAAAGAAGCCACCGACCTCGGGCGCCTCCCCGATGACGAACTGATTGTCGGGGGTGAAGCTCTCGGGCCCGTTGTAGAACTTGCGAATCCCGGTGTGCGCCAACACAGGTAGCCGGTGGACTGCCGAATCCATGAGGATCTCGAAGTGCTCCCAGTCCTCCTCCAGGAGCTGAAACTCGAAGGGATAGGGGAGCCGGTCGGGAGCCACCCAGGGCTTGGCCTCGGGCTCGAAACCGCCGACGAGGAGCCCACCGACTTCCTCCTTGACATAGGTGTAGCCGTCCGGGTCGCGCAAGATCGGTAGGTCGGCATGCACGCCATCGATCTGATCGGTCACGACATAGAAGTGCTCCGCCGAGTGCAGCGGCACGGTCACGCCACACATGGCGCCCACCGACTTGGCCCACTGTCCCGCGCAGTTGACGACGACCTCCGCCTCGACGTCGCCGCAATCGGTCCGTATGCCGATTACTCGCCCCTCGCGGGTCAGCACGTCGGTCACGCGGACCCGCTCGCGGATCGTGACGCCTAGCTTCCGGGCGCCCTTGGCGAGTGCTTGGGTCAGGTCCGTCGGGTTGGCGCGCCCGTCACCGGGCAGCCAGATCGCGCCGACCAGATCGCTCGCCTGAAGCAGCGGATAGCGTTCTCGCGCTTGGTCAGCCGTCAGCAGCTCGCACTCGAGGTCGTATGCCGCGGCGTTCGCCCGCGTGCGCCGCAACTGGACCATTCGCTCGGGCGTCCTGGCGACGGTGAGACCCCCACAGACCCGATAGCCGGTGCCGAGACCGGTCTCGGCCTCCAATCGGGCATACAACTCGGTGGAATAGCGCACCAGCCGTGTGCTGGCTTCGGTCGCTCGCAGTTGACCGACGAGCCCGGCCGCGTGCCACGTGGTCCCGCACGACAGGCCGCCCTGCTCGACCAGGAGCACATCGGTCCACCCGAGGTGGGCCAGGTGATACGCCACCGAAGCACCGATCACTCCCCCGCCGATGATGACGACGCGGGCGCGCTCCGGCAGGTCTGAGGTGGCGCGTGCCGATACGCTCATCGGCCAGCCCCCACCACATCAAGAAGCTGCTCGAAATCGGGACTAGCGAATGCCCTTCGTGCGCGGTCGAATTTGTCCATCGCCCACCCCCAGAAGTCGAAATCACCCGCATCCAGTCCCGCCTGGATCGTGCCCCAGAGCGTCCACGCGTAGGCGCTGGCGATCGACCAGAGGGCAGCCCGGGCAATCAGGGCGGCATCCTCGCGACCGTAGTACGCGGCGACCAGCGCGGCGAGTTGCTCCGGGCTCAGGTGCGCCTCCTGCGCGATATTGCCGAGTTCGAAGGCCGGCTCGTTGGCACCGGAGTATTCGTAGTCGACGATGCGCAGGTCGCTGCCGGTATCGAGGAAGTTGGCCGCCAGCAGGTCGTTGTGACAAGGCGCCAGCTCCTCCGGGTTGGCCGCCAGCGCTACCTCCATCCGTGCGGCCGTCGCGAGCACGTCCGTATAGCCGTCCGGGAGCCGAAAGCCTTTGTCCCGCATGATGGTCAGATAACGACGTTGGATCGCGAAGATGTTGAAACGGTTGGCGAACTCGGGTCCCGCGTGGAGGCAGCGGACGGCGTTCGCGACCCGGGTGAGATTGGCCGCGAGGGTGGCATCGTCATACGTGATGGCATCGGGGATGAAGGCGACAACGAGCACGCCTTGACCGGGAAGGTAGTCAATGACCTCGGCGCCGACACCCGCCGAGGCCGCCGCCAGCGAGTTGCGAAACTCCTGGTCGCGGTCCACTGCGAGCAGCCCGGTCGACGGAGGGGAGATCCGGACGACGACATCGTGGCTCGCCGTCCGGACCCGGTAGTTGTGATTGGTCAGCCCGCCCGGGAGTTCGCTCACCACGCGATCCTGGCCGGCCAGGATCGCGATGCGCTCGAAGACCCGATCGGGGCTGGGCCGACCGCTCAGTCCCCCTGCTTCCACTGGTGTTCCTGGTCACCGTGGGCGGTCTTGCCGTGGTGCTCGAGACCGATCTCGTCCGCTGAGGAGACGCCCGCCGGGAGGTCGATCGTCGTCTTGGGTCCGGTGAACCACTTCTTCGCCGAAAGGTGCCACCCGAGCCACAGCACGACGAGCGAACCGATGGTCAGCACGGGGGCATAGTTGACGAACTTCAGGTCGAAGTCCGCATTGCCGAGCCAGCCTGCGGGCGTGATCGGCAGGATGAAGTAGATGGAGATGACGATGATCTCCAGGACCGCCAACGGGGCCATCCACTTCCACTTCGTGCCGAGATTCCAAGCGCCCTGGACGAAGGCATCGCCCTGGCGCCAGCGCAGGAAGATCGGAATCGCAAAGGCGAGGTAGAGGCCGATCACCGCCACGGAGACCACGGCATAGAAGGCGACGGGGACCGGGGCGCCGTTGATGTCGACGGGGACGAGCGCCGGGATGGTGATGAGCGCGGCAATGACGGTGGAGACCAGCACGGCATTGGCCGGGACCTTGTTCTTGTCGAGCTTGGCCCACATCGAGGCGCCAGGGACAGCCCCGTCGCGACTGAAGGCGAACATCATCCGGCTGGTCGACGTCATGCAGGCGCTGGTGCAGAAGAACTGGCCGATGCTCGCGATGAGCAGCACGATGCCGGCCATTGTTGGGCTGAGCGCCTGGTTGAAGATCACCGCGACGCCCCCGCCGCCCTCGGTGACCTTGGCGGGGTCCTGGACGGCGAAGAGGAAGGCGAGCAAGAGGATCCAGCCACCGATCGCCGAGTAGAAGATCGACTGCCAGATGCCCTTCGCCGCGCCATTGGCCGCACCTTGGGTCTCTTCGGCAAGGTGGGCCGAGGCGTCGAAGCCGGTGATCGTGTACTGCGTGAGCAGGAAGCCGAGCGGTAGGACGTAGAACCAATACCCGAGTCCGGTGGTCTCGCCGCCGGCCAGGCCGCCGGAGTTGTTGACACGCATCGTGAAAACATCTCCGACGCTCATGTGCTTGTCGGGCAGGAAGATCAGGATGAGGATGACGATCGCCGCACCGAAGACATGCCACCAAACCGAGATGTTGTTCATCAACGCCATCAGGTGCCCACCGTAAATATTCAGCAGGGCGGTGAGCACGAGGATGACCAGGAACATGATGAAGACCCGGGTCAGCGAGTAGCCGGCAGCCCACGACGCACTGAGGGTGCTGAAGGTGAGGTCGAAGAAGGTGGCGCAGCCGTAGGCGACCGAGGCGTCCACCGCCAGCAGGCCGATGAGATTCAGCCAGCCGGTGTAGTACCCGGCCTTCGCGCCGCCGAGTTTGCTTGCCCACCAATAGATTCCGCCCGACGTGGGGTAGGCGGAGACGAGCTCGGACATGCACAGGCCGATGATCAGGATGAAGGTCGAGATGATCGGCCAGCCCCACGAGATGGCGACCGGGCCACCGTTGTTCCACGCCTGCCCGAAGGTCGTGAAGCACCCGGCAAGGATGGAGATGATGGAGAAGGAGATGGCGAAATTCGAGAACCCGGACCACGTCCGGTTGAGTTCTTGCTTGTAGCCGAGTTCCGCCAGCATGCGTTCATCGTCGGTGAGGTGGGTCAGATCAGCCATGGACCGGCTCCTGCGGCTCAAGTGGGACGGTTGGCTCGATGTAACACCCGTCACATCGAACTTGTCAATGGTTCTTGTATGAACCTTTAACCGCGTCGCGCGCCGCGGGCTCGCACTTAGCC